>CAZMJK010000001.1:0-5277 GCA_964566555.1 uncultured Bifidobacterium sp.
CCGGGAAGTCATCGCCGGGACCCGTTGCGGTTGAATCGCAGCCCGGGTCCCGGCTATCGACCTGCGCTGAGAGCCATTTCCGAAAGAATATGTGGGTAGAAGCATTCCGATGCACATCTACGGCACGGCGGTCCGTTCCAACCGTGACCAATTCATGGTTGGCAAACAAAGGCGAGGAAAAGCGATGTCAATCGAGTGGGCCGAGAACGAAGACGACTGGCAAGAGCGCTATGGAATAAGCGACGAACTCGCCGATCAGATGGGCGAGTACCAGGAACTCGGATTCCATGCCCTCGAATACGGCCCCGCAAGTGATGCGGTGCGGGCGTTCCTTTGGCTCGTTGAACAATGGGCTCGAATTGCTGGCATTCACGATGAAAACACCATGACTCAGAGAGCGTTTCTCTCTCGAGCGTTTTTTCGCGACGGGCAAACGCTGCTAGCCGCAAACGAATTGCGTCAACTCGTTGCCGATCGCACCGAGGTCTTCGGAGCTGACGACCCACAAGTTCTCCGCACTCGCGGCCAGCTCGGTCAGGTACTTGCACGAGGTGGCTATCCACTCGAGGGAATCGAGATACTCGAAGTTCTGCTCGACGATCGCGAACAGCTCTACGGACCAGATGCGCCAGCCGTCTTCGACACCATGGGAAATCTCGCCGAAGCCTATTTGCTCGCCCACAAGTACGTGCGAGGTCGAGACCTTTATGCCGATTTATTGGAGCGTCGTACTCGCATCTTGGGTGAATCGCACGAGGACACCATCCGCACCTATCTCAACTATGCAGCGGCGTGCGCAAAAGCGTCTTCCAGTGCTGCAGATGCGATAGCGATTCTTGAAGAAGCCGTTTCTCGTCTCGACGCAATGGTTGGCTCTCTCGACCAATCGACACTCACGTGTCGAGGTCACCTTGCCGATATGCACATCCAGAACGGTGATCTGACTCTGGCAGCAGAGATGCTCACTTCTTTGCTCACCGACCGAATGTTGCTTCTGGGACCAGACCACCCAGACACCATCCGATCGTCCCGAATGCTCTCTGACGTTAACGAAAGGCTCAACGGCGATGAAGGCGACTGAGGGCAAAAATCTCGTCTGCTATATCTTCGACTCTGGCGGAAGTAAGGAAAGAGAAGATGCGACTGCTCTCTTTCTCTACGAGAACAACAAGACCGAGATCTACGGAAAACCCGGAACTGTCATGTTTCAAGGCTTAGCGAGCTATTCCGAAAAGATCCGGAGAGGCGAAACTCGTCATACTCCACAGCAGCAATTCGTCTATTTGACGCGGGGCGCGATGCCGCCACCGCATCTCACTGTTGAGTTGACGAATCAGGAAAGAGAGTTGGTCGACTCGATTCTTGCGACATGGGCGGAAATCGAATCGGATTGACGATTGAGCACATACTCGTGGCCTATTCCTCAACAGAGAAAATGAGTATCTCTGACATCGGATTGTGCATGTTGGTTCGCGGGAGTCTTCCGACACAGATCGCAGCATGGGCAGCGATCTGATTTTCTGTTGCAACGGAATCGAGTAAGTCAAAAAGTTGCGCCGAGACGACCGAAACCATCATTGATCCGGCAACATCTTCGAATCCCGGACTCATGAACGCCGAAGTCCCGACGAATTCGGGAATATCGACTTCGCCAATCACCATGATTTGGAACACCACGCCGAGCCCCGATTCCCGAACCTCCGCTAGCATTCGGGAACCCACATGCACGCGGGCCAGCACATTCTCTTCGGGCAAAAGCGTGATACCCCACGTTTCCCCCAGATCTTCTTCAGCTACTTCCGTACATGAGACGATCTGGAGGAGACCATCGATGATTTCGTCAGCATAAAGAAGCTGATTGAACTGGTCAAACTTTTCGATCTGGGATTCCGTTGACCGCTCGTGCGCATCGAGCACGAGGAACGCATTTTCCACTGCAGTTTGGATCTCGTCAGTCGGCTGCACCTGATTGTCCTGCAGCCACTGATTGACGAAATCGACGACCTGTCCGAACAATGCAGCCGATGCATCGTCACTTTCATCGTTCTCGTCGATGTCCAGCTCAAGGAGGAGCTCGACCACATCGGGAAATTTGGCCGCATCCTGCAGTGACACATCGAGCGCAACAGCAAACGGTGGTAGTTCCTCGGGTTCGTCACCCCAGCCACCGAGAGGCCGAAGCTCAAGTTCAAGAACGATCTGCCCCCTGTTTGACGAAGTTTCCTGTGTCATGGTTCCGCCCTTGGTGAGATAAATCGAGAGACAGCGATCGGTGCGCCCTCTTGGGTCCGCTATGCGAACCGTAGCGAACTGTTTACGCACTTGCATCGAGCGAACGGACTGGATCTCGCGACTGGCAAGGCCCAAAGCACAAAAGGTGCATTGTCGTGCGTTCGTTCGATAACAATCGAAACAACGAAAGGCGGAAAAATGACCGACAGCGGAGTTCCAGGATTCACCGAAGACCAGTTACAGGAATACCTCAGCAGTGGATCAATCCAACCGATTTACAAGACGACTGCAGGAATTGATTCGTCAGTCGAAATCTACGAGATAAACGGCCGACTGATTCTCCAATGGGCGACAGCTGAGTGGACCGACACAGGATATGAGGTCCTTGACACCACGTCACTCGACAAAGCCAGATCAGTTGGAGACCGTCGAGTTTTTCTACTCGCCGAAATTTCCAACACCAATTTCGACAAATTCCTTGGATTGGGATCTCTTGCTGGGACGAGTTCACCCGATCGCTTCTATCCGCTACCAGAGGGATTCCGTCCGATCCGCTCCTATGTTCTTACTTCTGATTACTACCAGGACGATGTCGCCGAAATCGTCCTCCACTCCTTCGATCCTGAGTTTCGGGAATCGAGTCACTCGGCGCCAAACGACAGGGTTCTAGCGTTTTCAAAAGCTCAGGGCTTGGTTGTGGGCGAATTTCAATCTCTCGATGACGTGGGTCTTGCAGTGATCGACGAACCCCCTGGTTTCACACTCAAAATGTTCGAAACAGGTGATTCGTAGTTCGAGCGATTTGAATCGCTCTCAACCTCCATCGTCACCTCCGCCCTGGCTTCCCACTGCTTCGGTGAGTCGTGCACATTTTTGCCACCTGCGTGCGTTCCCAATACATAACCGGCGGAGGGGTGCTCCTTCCTCTAGTGCAGTACCGGAACGTCGCGGGAAGTGCCGCCGAGAACAGACGTGACAATCGGGAGAGACCGACCCCGGGAAGTCATCGCCGGGACCCGTTGCGGTTGAATCGCAGCCCGGGTCCCGGCTGCTGACGTTTTGGCGTCAAAACCGTCGCCAGTCCCCTTGGCATCCCAGTGACGACCCCCAAATTCCCCATCCCCCTTGGGTTCGGGCCGATATGTCACATCTCGGGTGCTCCCGCGTCTTCTTCATGACTTCAGCAATGAGGTCCGGCAGCCAAACAGGAGATGTCACATCTCCGACCCGCCGCCGTCTTCTTCACAACACCGACGGAAAGGACCCGCCATGACCACGACCCAGACCCCCACCACCACTCCTTCCACCATTCGCTCCGGCAACCGCAGTCTGAGTCGGAACCAATTGGCCAATCGCGGCCTTGGCACCAATCATGCCGAACAGTACGCCGCCGAGGTTCTGCGAATCGCAACGAAGACCGCGGCCAAGCACGTCCGCAACGACTCCGACCGTGACGAGTTGGCCAGTCGAGTTCTCTCACAATTCTTTCGACACACGGCCGAGTACATGACTCGTTACCCGTTCCCCGCGCAATTCGTCTCCGCAACCCTCGGAAGTCGTTTCCAAGATTTCCTGCGCGACGAACGACGTCAATCCGGACTCGGTGCCTCAATGATCACTCGTAAAGATGGTTCTAGAACGACTGCTCGCAAGCGAGTCGCACTACAGATCGAAGTTGACGGAGAACTCGTTGATCGCCCGATCAGCGATGGTGTGGATGCGTACGCCGCAGCCGACGTGCGAGTCGACATTGAACGAGTGGCCGATCGCATCGATCCCAAGTTCCTCCAGACAATTCAAGATGCAGTGATCGACGATGAGAAAGCCGTCGTGATCGCGAAGCGTGAAGGAGTTGCACACACGACGATTGCACATCGCGTAAAGCGGGGTCAGCAAGAGTTCGCAAAGTTGCTTGGCGATGACTACGAACTCGGGGCGCGTTGACCTACGCGTCGTCTGGCTCGAATACCGCCATCACATCTCGAGTCAGAAGTCGAGGCCCCGGACGGGAGAGACCTTTTTCTGCATACAGTCGAGCTCGTTTCGCGCGCTGAAGATCGCCGACCGCTTCCCACGCCTCAGCACACGTTGTCCATCGCTCCTCCTGCTCCCACTGCCGGCGAATGAGAGCGGCTCGCACCGCAGCGCGACCGAGATTGACTGCCTTCATCACTGCATCTATCGACGATGTCACTTTCGGTAACGGAGAGTTCGAAAGGCTGAGATCGATCTCGTTCAGTGCAACGTTCGTAGGTAGCAACGCTTCGACCGACGCTCGATCTCCCCGCTCAAGGAGCGGAACGAGTGCGAGGAGTACCTGGGTTCCCTCCAGTGCAACTCGAAGCCACCAATCCTCTTCAAATTCCGTCACCCGAGCACTCAAGCGTCCGCCGTCACGAAGCGTGACCGCTGACAACCTGATGCGAGCCTCATAATCGAAATCACTGGGAGCTTCGGAGTACAGCACACCCCCCACTCGTTCATAGTCAACGAATCTTTCATTGAGTTGAGGATTCGGATTCATCAACACATCTCGTGCTTGTCGGAGCGAATCGAATTCAGTTTCGAATCTCGCGCAAAGACCAGCGAGCTGCATCGCTGATTTCGGATCACGCAGAGAGAGTGTTTGAAGGTCCTCGTCAAGTCCATCAAGGAGATGGGCCGCGAGTTCAACGTCTTGGATTGATGTTTGAACAAGTTCTGCGATCTCGTAGTCGTACTCTGCAGCTCGATTTACAAATTCGAGGACAGCTGTTGCTCGAACAATTTCTGCGACGTTCTCATCCTCACCAATCGATCGAAGCCGTGACAACGCTCCGAGTTCCCGACCAACTGGACCTCGACGAGTTGGCTGCGATCCCCTACCGCGCCGAAATGTTGTGATCTCGGATTCCGAATCCACCGGACTCAAACGAGCAGCATTTCCAAATGGTGTTCGTTCGAGGTTGCTAAGCCGCTCCGTGCGCTCTTGGCCAATCAGATCGACCAACACATCGGGAACTTCATCACCATTCACTCGAATCGCCGTCAAAGATGACGGGTCAG
>CAZMJK010000001.1:5362-6351 GCA_964566555.1 uncultured Bifidobacterium sp.
AAGTCCACCGCGACAGCAACGTCAGAGACGAGATTCAGTTCAACCGAACCGGCTGGTCCTGGTGTTCTCGAAACTAGGTCGAAGCCATCGTCGTCGAAATGAACGGCAAGGCTCTGCGTGTAAACGGGTTCGCTCATGGAAGTTCCGCCAATCCACAGCGCGAACGCGCTTCAAACATCGCATTCGCAACTTCTTGCATCCGACGCGCTCGTTTCCGTCGCAACGCCGGCGAGGAGCCCGATCCGTCGGTGGGAAACAGGTCTCGTTCACCGGCAAACCACAAACTGGGCCAAAGTCGGGCTTGCTCAGGTGTCGCACCCGCTTCTGGCCTTGGGGCCTTTCCGGTATCAACATCATGAAAAGCGCTCATCGTAAAGGCTGCCAACGCCGCCGAGACGACCCACGGCTTTGCACCACTACCTTCCAGTGCCGTGCGAAGCCGGTCCAGAAGCTCACCACCACCAGCTTCGTCGCCCGATGGAGTTCCATCATGAAGGAGAACATCAATATCGGAGATTGATTCATCCACCGGATCGAAATGTCCACCGTCTCTCTCTTCGAGAAGAGCAAACGGAGTTCTCTTTCGACCTCGAAGAACGTCTACGAGGAGGTGGCGCATCACCGTAATCGAGTAGCGGTCAACGTGACCCTGCTCCCACTTTTCGCCGGTGAAATGGTCGGGCTTTGCGATTGCCGTTGCATAAATCTTGGCCATTGCATCGCTCGTAAGTTCCTGCGGGCTTAGTGGGAGCCGGTAGCGCGCAAGCAACTTCTTTGCGGCAACTTCCGCATCGTGAGATCGGAGCCACGTATAGGCGCGCTCTTCGAAAGACGCTTCTTGCGAAATCCCGTTTCCCGCCTGCCGCCGCACTGCCATCGGCGCAGGATAGAGCAACCTCCTCAAAGTCGTACACATTTTTGCGGCATTCGGACGTTTCCTCTGCAGCGACTCCCGGAACTCGTTCCGAGACTTTGCACAAGCGCCCGCA
>CAZMJK010000001.1:6361-25100 GCA_964566555.1 uncultured Bifidobacterium sp.
GTTCACCATGTCCGAGCACGACTTCGAATTTCCACCGTATGTCGATCCCGATGAGATCGAACATCACGGGTACGAGGGCCATGAGTGTTTGGCCGTCGGCGATGGACTCGGTGCGATCGAACACTTCACGTGGCTGGTCGATGCGTGGACGTCGCTTGAGGGCGTCTTCGGCGAGCGCACAATGGTGGAGCGTTCCTTTCTTGCGCGTGCAAAAGCACTGGCCGGACTTGTTGACGATGCGATCGCAGATCAGCGACAACTTGTGCCGACGCGACCCTCGCTGTCCGCGGCCAACTCGGACAAACGCTGGCCCGGTACCGACGTTGCGATGAAGCGCTCGAAGTCAATCTGGCCCTTCTTGAAGATCGCCTCCGCCTTGCTGGACTCGACCATCCCAGTGTGTTCAACACCATGGGAAATCTCGCCGAGGCATACCTCATTGCCGGGGAGTACACGTTGGGTCTCAAAATGTATTCCGATCTTTACGAGCGACGATCCCGCATCATGGGGGAAGCGCATCCCGACACACGCCGCACGGCGGGAAACCTGGCTGTCGCTCGGTCGAAGTGCGCAGTTACTTCTGCTGAAGCACTTGAGATTCTCGTGGAACATCTCAATGAGACCATCGAGGAATACGGTTGGGAAAGCGTTGAGTCATGTATCGCACGAGGCCATATTGCTGAGCTCCATTTGCGAAACGAGTCGCTTGACGTGTTTCCAGTCCTTCGCTCTCTCATCGACGATCGGACAGAGTGGTTTGGTCCCTGGCACCCCGACACCCTTCGCAGTGTTCGCATGGCGGTCGACGCATCGGTGCTTCTCGACAAAGATGACCCACTGCAAGAATGGATTCGAGACATCGCCCACGGAACGGGCTTTACGGCGGAGGGCATTGAATGAATATTCGTGGACGAGTTGACGTATACCGCACCGATTCCGAAAGCAGTTTTGTCGCGGTCGCTTCAAGCGATGCACGCGACGGTTCCGGACGACCAGTTGTCGTTCGAATCGTTGAATTCATGGCGACTGATCCACTCTACAAGGCGACGCGAATCATGGACTTCGGTGACTTTGAATTTCGAGCCACCGAATTACATGACGACGTCATGATGCTTGCGCAGGTCCAACAACTTTGGGGCCAGGTCCCCGCCGACGCCCGCTGGTGGCCGCAGTATTTCGGGGGAATGCCCACCCATATGCGCGGGGACCTCATTTACGCAGCACTTGGTCCATTGGTGACCACCGCACTCATCGACAAACTCAAGGACGCCGAGTCAAAGGGCGCTGTTTCTGATCCCTTGGTTGATCAGTTGCTTGGCGAGTTATTGAGTTGCGAGGGTCGCCGACCAAACATGTTGCTTGCGCTCGCCGCAGCCCTAAGCGCGACTCAGCGATACCGGCATCACGAGATGGATTCCGGCGTTGAATTCGACCCTGCATTTCATTTCGGTGACGAAGTCTCAAAGCACCTCGGAAGTCTCTTCCTCGGCGCCATCGGGCAGTTCGGATTTGATGAGCAAACCTTCAGTCAGTGGTTTCGCTCTCAGACTTCGATCTTTCTCAGCGACGAAGCCTGGCCGCCGCCGGGTCTTGAGTACACAACAAATCGCCCAGATCGGGCTGATCCACACATCATTTGGACGGAAAAGACTGACTTTCCTCTTTTCAATACTGCAGTGGAAGAAAAGTTCAATCTGTGGACAGTCTTCGACCGGCTGGCACTGGAAGTGGATGATTCTCTGGACGACGGAATTACCGACGTCTTACGCCCCTCTATTGATGCTCGTGCATGGGCCCGCCTCACCTCGGCGACCGTGCAGTTGTGGCACCAATGGCTCTCAGGTGAAGGGTTTCAACCCCGAACGCCCTTTGACGATGACGAATTCACGTTCCATCTTCTTTCGACAATTAGTGAAATACCTCGTGCGAACTGGGAGTCGCTCACCGAAGCTCGACACATCTGTTTCGTCGCCGACCTTGGTGAACTGTTGATGATCCTTCGACGGTTTCCCTCATCCGATGTAACTGAGCAAGCAATTGATGCACTCACGAATGTTTGCGATCGCAACCGCGACCTGTTGAACATCGCTCGCATGGCTGGACTCAACCTCTCCTACGAATACGGAAGAGATCAGTTCGAATCCGACATAGACCGCATTGCGTCACGAATGAGTTGACGGGATCAGACGATGATTTGACCGCAGCGGGAATTGATTCTTCCGTCCCCCTTAGTGGAGAAATCCACCACAACCGCCCACAGGGAGCGCCACTCGTCACGGCGAGCCCGCCCATCGCGGATCAACATGGTGCAAGCAGCTCGAGCGATCTGCATCGACTTCGGGAACCTGCCCTTCGAACAGCCCTCGTTGCTTGGTCTTGCCTCCGAAGGCGAGTGGGCCATCGCCATGGGCCTGGTGCCCAGTCACGGATGGCGCACGGGAAACGAGAGCTGAGGTTCAGGCGACGGCCAGTGCACATTTCCACCCGTTCCGTGCGTTTCTTCCTTGGGGCCGATCGGCGGACCCCGGATCGGAGCACGTCATGCGCAGGAACGGAAGGGCCTTTCACGTCATTGACATCGAAAATCTTCTTGCCCTCACCCATGGCACACCAGTCTGGGCAGAGGCGGGTGCGCTCTATCGAGTGATCACCGGGGTCGAGGAGCACGACCTCATGCTTGTCGCCGCCGATCAATCCCGAATTTTCGACATCACGCGTGCATTCCCCGGTGCTCAGGTGCGCCCTGGCCGAGGAGCCGACGGCGCCGATCTCGCCCTCATCAACAACATCGACGTCGAACTCATCGCCAAGCGTTTCGACTCGATCGTTATCGGCAGCGGCGATGACCGATTCACCGATGTCGCATATCGGGCCCGCCAGCACGGACTCAACGTTGTTGTGGTCTCTCGTCGCACATCACTCGGACGCACCTTGGCGTCGTATGCCGATTCGGTCATTGATATGCCCGAACTCACTATGGCTGCATAACGACGTTTTTCAGTCATGCACATTTCTCGCCACTTCGTGCGTTCCCTCACTACGACCCACTCGCCAACCCCTAGGAGCCGCCCCATGAAACCGTCAATCTCCTTCGATCGCACCATCGTCACCGTCGCTCACGATGCCGTGGTGAATACCCTTATCGAGCTGACCGCACCACCGGCACCGGCGACTGAACGCCCGCCGCTCGACATCGTGCTTGTTCTCGACAAGTCCGGTTCGATGAACGGCCGTCCTATCGAATCGGTCAAAGCGGCAACCGCCCATCTTCTCCGACTTCTCGGTGCGAATGATCGTGTTGCGGTCGTTGCGTTCGACAATTCCGTTGAACTCGTGCTCGCACTGGATCGGCACGACACCGTCCAGGCCATCGCCAAGGTCAACGCCATTCACGGCGGCGGTTCCACGAATCTCTCCGGAGGTTGGCTCAAAGCAGTTGAACTGCTTGAAGGTTCGGTTCGAGACGACGCCCTTCGTCGCATTGTGCTCCTCACCGACGGTCAGGCGAATGTCGGCATCATCGAACCCGATCAACTGTGCACCCACACGGCTGGTGCTCGAGCGAAGAACATCACCACTTCCACCATCGGTTTCGGGGCGGACTACGACGAGCAATTGCTCTCGCAACTCGCCGACGCCGGATCCGGTAACGACTACTGGTGTGCGGGGCCCGATCAAGCCCCCCAGATCTTCAACGACGAATTCGAAGGTTTGGCATCGGTGGTGGCGCAAAACGTGTCGGTCGAACTTCGGCCCACCGCCGGCGTGCTCGGTGTTCGGGTACTCAATGAGTTCCCCATCACATCGGTCAACGGCGGTGTACAGATCGCGCTCGGCGATGCCTACGGCGATGAGAAACGGCGCGTTGTTGCCGAGTTCCTCGTTCCGCCAGTGCGCGACGCAGGACCATTCCCGCTCGGCGAGATCGTGCTGCGGTGGACGTCAATCGGTGAGGACATCGAACTTCACACCATCACCGTTCCGATCGGGATCGGCGTCTCAGCTGACCCCGATGCAGTCGATTCCGGTGCCGACCCGGCGGTGACCGAACAGGTCAACGTGCTTCGTGCCGCCGAGGAACGTCGCACCGCACTCGAGGCGATTCGTCGTGGTGACTTCGACTCCGCCGGAATTGCGTTCTCGACTGCCGCCGATCTTCTCGACGATGCCGGCGGCGATATCACTCTCATCCGAGAGCTTCGCCTCGATGCCAGCCGCGCATGCAACGGCGTGTGGTCGGAGATGGATACGAAGAAACAGTGGGCGAACCGTCGGGCATCGACCAAGGGCCGAAAGACTCGCTATGACGATTGATCGTCACGCTCGTTCGAGCGTTTCGTTTGACGTCACGACCCTTCCAAACCCGCACCTGTACTTCGCCTACGGATCGAATCTTGATGCAGAGCAAATGGCCTGGCGCTGCCCCGATGCGATCGATCTCGGTCGAGCCCGCCTTAATGGCTGGGCCTGGCGGATCGGCGGTCGCGGGTTCGCCACCATCAGCCCCGAGCTCGGAGCACAGGTTTGGGGTGGACTCTGGAATCTCTCCGAGAGCGACCTGTGCACCCTCGATCGCTACGAAGGCGTGGCTGGCGGTCACTACCGACGCGAGACGTGGACGGTAGCGACCGAAACGGGGCCGATCGATGCCCTCGTCTACATCGAGAACTACGACGACTTCGGGGTTCCCAGCGAGGACTATCTCGGGACGATCCTCGAAGGGGCCCAGCACTTCGGCCTGCCCCAGGACTGGATCGAGGGCCTTCGCCACTGGGCGTGAACCAGGGCTGGAGCCGGGCCTGGGCCGGTTCGGGGCCGGGCCGGTTTGACGACCATATAGAGGGAGTAGCAAATCAGACCGGGCCGGGCGATTGCCCGGCCCACTGTCGTTCTGCCGACTACGAATCGCGGCGCACGAGTGCGTCGCGGATCTCGGTCAGAAGCTCGATCTCGGTCTTCTCGGCTTCGGCCTCCTCCTCATCGCGCTTGCGCAATCCCTGCATGCTGTTGAGGGTCTTCACCACCATGAACAGGGCCACGGCGACGATGAGGAAGTTCACGAGCGCAGTAAGGAACTTGCCGTATTCGATGACCCCTTTACCGATGGTGAAAGTGAGAGCATCGAAGTTCGGCTTTCCGAAAACGGCGGCGATGAGGTTCATGAGGACCCCGTTGGCGAAGGCCGTGATGACAGCGGTGAACGCAGCGCCGATCACCACCGCGATGGCCAGATCGACCACGTTGCCCCGAGCGATGAACTCCTTGAACTCCTTGATCATGACCGATCCTTTCCATGAATGAGATGCGCAATTCTGCCCCGTTGGTCGACCAGACCGGTCCCCTGACCATCGCCAGTCAGCCGACTTCGAACGATCGCTGCCTCATGCGCCTACCGTGTCGCCATGACTTCGGAACATGCCCTCACCGATCGCTTCCTCATCACCGATCGCGTCGCCATCATCACCGGCGCGGGGAAAGGCATCGGCGCCGCCATCGCCACGACCTTCGCCGCCGCGGGTGCCGATGTGGTCCTCACCGCTCGCACCGAGGAGGACCTTGAGGCCGTCGCCACTGACGTTCGCGCGCTCGGGCGACGTGCCCTCATCGTGCCCGGCGACGTGAACGACCTTTCCGTCCTTGCCCACCTCGTCGACCGCACCATGGAGGAATTCGGCCGGCTCGACATCGTGGTCAACAACGCCGGGGGTTCGGTGTCCAGGCCGTTCCTCGACACGTCGGTCGATCAATTGGAGAAGTCGTTCCACTTCAACGTGTCGGTGCCGTTCGAGTTGGCTCGACTCGCCACCCCACACCTGCTCAACAGCGACAACGCATCCGTCATCAACATCAGTTCGGTGGCCGGACAGCACGCACTGCGCGGCTCGTTCACCCACAGTCTCACCAAGAACTCGAAATCACATCTCACGAAACTGATGGCAGCGGAACTGGCACCGCGGATTCGCGTCAACGCCGTGCTTCCCGGCGCGATCGAGACCGATGCGCTGGCGACCTATCTCTCCACTCGCGGCACCGAGATCCGCGACACCATGCACGCCAACACGCTCATGCGCCGCAACGGAACTCCGCAAGACATCGCCGATGCCGTGCTGTTCCTGGCCTCTCCCGCGGCGTGCTGGATCACCGGGAAGTTGCTGGAGGTCGACGGCGGCGCGGCCGAGAATCTCGTGCCGAAGGCTCTCCCCGATCTCGAACCCTGACGGACACCGAACACGAACGGACCAACCTCATGACCGAACTCTTCCCCGCCTACGACGCCACTCGGACCCGAATGCTCGATCTCGCGCGACTCGCCTCTCCCGAGGCCCTCGCCACCCACGTTCCCGCCTGTCCCGACTGGACGGCACTCGACCTCATCACCCATTGCGTCTCCATGCCCGCCGCGCTCGGAGCCGGTGACTTCCCCACCGGTGACACCAACGATTGGATCGCCCGGATCCTCAACGATCGAGCCGGACGATCACTCGAGCAGCTCGCCGACGAATGGGATGCGGCCAACGACACCATCGCCAGCATGGTGAACGGTGGCGGCGCCATGTTGTTCGCCGATCTCGTCGTGCACGAACACGACCTTCGCGGTGCGCTTCGTGTCCCGGATCATTCGGCGCTCGACGCGTCGATCATGGTGCCCCGAGCATTGGCCTCGTGTGTGACGGCGCTCGACGCGAATGGTCTCGGCAGTATCGAGGTGCGCAACAAGGACGGCGTGTGGACATCGCACGACGCGCCGGTCGGATGGGTGCTGGCAGTGAGTCCGTGGGAGGCGGTCCGAGTGCTCTACAGTCGCCGCACCGCCGACGAACTGCGGGATCTGGGTGGAAGTGACGATCTCGAGGCATACATTTCACTCCTCGACGCTCACCTCCCACTTCCCCAGCATTCGCTCGGGGAATAGCGTCCCCACTCCCCCACCGCTCTGGAGTCTCCATGTCTGCTGATCGCTTCGTTCTCGATTCCGCCGCGCAGGATCTGTTGTTCCGTACCGCCCGGACGGCCAAGACCTTCACCGACGAACCCGTGAGCGACGAGCAGGTCGCTGCCATCTACGACCTCGTCAAGTGGGGCCCGACGATGACGAACTCACAGCCATTGCGCATCGTTCTGGCCCGTTCCGATGACGCTCGGGCTCGCGTCGTGAGCCACATGCTGCCCAACAACGCGGACAAGACCGCGAAGGCGCCGCTCATCGCTGTGTTGGCCGCGGACATGAAGTTCAATCGCCACATCGAACGCATCTTTCCCGATGCCCCGTTCATGGCCCAGATGTACGAGGACGCCTCGTTCCGTGAGCCCATCGCCGACAGCCAAGCCTGGATGCAAGCGGGCTATTTCGTCATGGGCGTGCGGGCGATGGGGCTCGATGCATGCCCGATGCTCGGACTCGACCGCACCGGTCTCGACGCCGACCTGTTCGCCGATTCGGATCTGCGCTGTATCTGCGTGGTGTTGATCGGCAAACCCGGCCCAGACGCCTATGGTCCCCGCCTCCCCCGACTCGAGTACGACGAGGTCGTCTCGGTTCGTTGACGCTCAACCCGTATAGGCGGGAGTCACAACCGGGTCGCTCGAGGAGTTCGGGGTGGTCGTCGACGTGGTCGACGGAGTTGGGGGCGCCTGCCCAGGTCCCCAACTCGGACTATTCGCACCCGCCGAGGTGAGCTGCACCTGACCCGTGCCATCCGGGAGCATCATCCACAGCTGTGTCCTCGAGAACGCGATCTTGGTTCCGTCGGGAGACCAGCATGGGTCAACTCCGCCAGCACCGAGCGCAGTAAGGCGCGTCTGACCGGTTCCATCAGCATTCATCGAATAGATGTGGAAGAAGCCACTGTCGCGAGACGAGGTGAACGCGATCTTGAGTCCGTCCGGTGACCACGACGGCCCGAAATCCGGGGTCCCCGATGTGAGCGCCACATCACCGGTTCCGTTCGCGTTCATGAGGCGAATCTGCGCAAATCCTGCACCAGAGGATTCGTAGGCGATCTTCGTGCCATCCGGAGAATAGGAGCCTCTGGTCTCATAGGCGTTCGGGGTCGAAGGAGTGAGATTGGTCAGACCTTGGCCGTTGATCCCGATCGTGTAGAGGTCGATACCCGACCCATTTCCGCTGTTGAAGATGATCGACTGTCCGTTCGGTGCCCATGACGGCGAATTCTCCGTACCCGCCATGTTCGTCAATTGAACGACGTTGCTCCCGTCGACATTCATGAGGTACAGGTCGTAGTCGCCGTCACGGTCCGAGCTGAACGCGATCCTGGTTCCGTCGGGTGAGATGGCGGGTGCCTGTTCCGAGGCCGAGTTGTTCGTCAGTCGAATTTCGGTGCCGTCCACCTGACGCAGGTAGACCTCGCCGTTGCCATCTCGGGTCGTCCAGAAGACGATCGGACCATTGATCCCCGGGAACGTGCTCGAACTGGCAGTGACCGTGAGCGAACCAACAAGTCCAACGGTGACAACGATGAACACGGTGATGCGACGACCCAGACGACCCAGCATCGAACACTCCTCTTCGAAGACCCCCGCAAACTAGAGGAATTGACAGGGCCAGCGCCAGAAGAATCGGGTCAGGTCAAGAGTTGCCGAAGACCCGAGACGCGGACCGACGGATTCTGGACCGCTCCCAGGAACGCCTCGGCCGAACCCACGATGACAGCGTCGCCTCCACCCCGTGTGAGCGCGGTGTAGAGCAGTTCGCGCGTCAGCAGAGGAGAGCCCACATCGGGCAACAGCACCACGACCAGTTCGTCGTACTCCGAACCCTGGCTCTTGTGCACCGTTGTTGCGAATGCTCGCTCGACCGGGGGGAGATCAACGGGTGAGACGTATCGAGGCATGTTCTCGGAACGGAAATACACCATCGGACCCTCGTTGGTCTCGACCACGATGCCGACGTCGCCATTCACGAGGTTCATGCGGGGCGAGTTGACCGTCACCATGAGCGCCCGACCCACCGCCATCTGGTCACCTCGACGAAGTCGCAAGCGACGATCGACGATGTCGTTCCACTGCTCGACACCGACAGGCCCTCGGCGCGCCCCGCACAGCAGTCGACTTGCCGAGATCAAGTGGAGCGCGCGCTCATGATGGGCTGGGTCGGTCGTGCGGGCGAGGTCTCGTGCGGTGCGATACGTCGCCACGAGTCCGTCGATGACCGAATCGTCTGGCGGTGTCGATCCGGAGGTCTCGATGAATCGGAGCCGTGGAGCGGAATCACGAAGGGCGGCCAGCGCGAGTTCGGCTTCGCCACGGCGAATGAGTGGGGCGACGACAGCGATCGGATTGTCATCGCCAACACGGCGAACTTTCTGGAGTTCGAAGACCGAGTCGTCGAGGAGGGCAGATGACGCCACCAGATCGCGCAGCACCGAACCCGATTCGACGCTCTCGAGCTGTGCATCGTCGCCAACCAACAGCAACCGACTGCGCGGACCGAGGGCTTCGAACAGACGGGACATCATCTGGAGAGGCACCATCGAGGTTTCGTCCACGATGACCAGATCGTGAGGAAGGGGATGGTCTCGGTCGTGAGTGAATCGGGTTCCCCCCAAACGCCGGGTGCCCAACAAACCGTGGATCGTGGTCGGTTCGATCGACCGGAGTTGGCTCAACACCGCGTCGGACGGCCGATCGCGCTGACCCTCGAGACGGCCGACGAACTCGCTGAGGAGTTCCTTCGCCCTCGTCGCCGCTTTGCCCGTCGGGGCACACACCGCGATCGACACCGGTTCACCCCGCTCCTCGGCCGCGATCAGGAACGCCAACAGACACCGGGTGAGGGTGTAGGTCTTGCCCGTTCCCGGACCACCGGTGAGCACGGTGAACGCCGCGGCGAGAACCGACTTCGCCACGAGGTTCTGGCGATCGTCGTCCTCGGACACCTCCAGTTCACGATCGATGAAGGCCGTTGCCGCCGGACCTGAGAGATCAGAGGGTCGAGCGATCATCGATCGGATGGATTCGGCCACGTGAACCTCGTCGGCGAACTGCCGTTGCGAGGTGAAGCGGTCATCGAGGAAGACGAGTGGCCGTGTATCGGCCATCGCTTCCGCAGCGGTACCCGGGGAATCGAGCACGCGCACCAACGATGCATTGGCCGGATCGCGAAAGGAGTGCTCGAACATCGCCGGCGAGGGCATCGGTGGAAGGTCCCACTGCTGTCCGGTACGAGCCACCGCTCGCTCGAGCGTGTCGGTGAGGGACTGCAGTTCGAGACAGGCGTGGCCGCTGCGATGGGCCCACACCGCCAGCGCGAGGGCCAACAACAGTGTGTCGTCGGTACATCCCGCCCGACGGGCGATCATCGATGCCGTTGCACAATCGGAGGAGTCCAACAGGCCGGTGCCGGCCTCGGCATCGACCATGAATGGCGCCAGCACGTCGAGAGTCGTGCTCATGACAGACCTCCGAGCAAGCGACTGGCGGCGCGTATGAGATCGCTGGACGGTCTCCAGGAGAACACGCCGTTTCGGACTCCGTCGACGACCGGTGTCGGGCCACCGATCATGCCCCGGACGAACAAGTAGTGGGTCGGGCCGAGATCGCGATCGATGTCGTAGTCGGCCAGCCGCATCTGCAGCATTCGGTGCAGAGCAACGTTGTAGACGAGGATCTGGAGTGGGTAATCGCCGTGTTCCATCGCGTGCTTCATCGACGCCGCTCCGTAGTCGGACACGAAGGCGGAGTCGCCGGGAATGTGCAGCCGATTGGTCTTGTAGTCCACGACGCCATAGCGAGTTGCTTCGTCGTGACCACTTCGAAGAACGGAATCGATGCTTCCGGTGAGAAGCCCCGCCATGGATGTCATGCGATTGCTCGCAGCCAGCTCCGCGAAGTAGTCCGAGAAGAGATCATCGGTGAACGAGGCAGCGAGATCGAACAACTCGCTGGTGGCGATCGTTCGCTCGCCACCGGCCAAGGGGAAGTGAAACACCAATTCACTGAGTCGATCAGAGCCAACCGAACGCAAGGTGGGGCTGCTCGCCGAATCGCCCAACGGTGTCGCGACGACATCGAGGATCCCCTGCGCCAGAAGTTCAGGATCGGCATCGAAGGTCTGGGCTCGACCCGAGGCATCGATGACGGCTCGCACCTCGGCATCGAGATCGCCGGCACCGAGGTCGAGGTGCTCGAACAACTCGTGCACGAACGTGCCGAACTCGGCGCTGGCCTGCATGCCCAGCAGCGGCCCGGTGAAGCGCGAACCCGTCGCATCGAGGTCGCCGGCGGGCACGTGCGCAGGTTCATCGAAACCGCCACGAGCGTTGCCCTCGTTGCTCGCTCGTGCTCCCTTCGACAGCGAGGAGTAGGACCAGCGATACCAGCCATCACGGTCGATGGAGCGGTCGGGAAAGGCCGCCGACTGCAGTGGGTCGGTGACCGTCTGCGTGGGCGCCGGCCACTCCCGATCGTTCTCCCACACCGACAGTTCGGTGAATCCGGCGGCGGGGCCGAGTCGATCGACGAGCGTCGCGATGGCAGAACGAGCGCCTGCGTCGTCGATCACGACGTCGTCGTCGAGTTCACTCGTCGAACCGAACAACACCCGCGCCAACGGCCCGGTGAGCGCTGTGTCCCGCGCCGATCGTCCCCACCAGATCACCAGTTGGTGCTGAGCTCGTGTGAGCGCGACGTACAGAAGGCGGAGTTCGTCGCCCATCGCTTCGCGACGATCGCGGAGCTCGCGCTCGTCCTTGGTGAGCCCGTTGAGGATCCACGGCACACTCGGAGCACCGTCGACGTAGCGGATCTCGTTGTCGAGATAGCTCGAAACGGAGGACTTCGGTGTTCCCTTCGGGAACGGGAGGAGCACGATCGGGTATTCGAGACCTTTGGCCGAATGCATGGTCGTGATCTGGATGACGTCGCGGTCGGTATCGATGCGGCGCTTCTGCGCGTCGGCGTCGTCGTTCATCGTGCTCTCGAGTTCGTCGAGGGCACGCAACACCGCGCTCACTGGTGCGCGTCGACCGCCGAGATGGGCATGCAGCAGTTCGATGATGTGTTCGAGATCGGTGAGACGACGCTCGGCCTGGTAATCCGAGGAGAGTTCGTTGATGACTGACTGATCGAGTCGAAGCAGTTGATACCAACCAAGGAGCCCGCGAGTTTCGAGTTCATTCGACCAGGATCGACATTTCGTCTGGAGCTGTTTGACGACATCGATCGCGCTCGCTTCCGACGATGTGTCGGCCCCGAACGCCGGGTCAGGTGCGAACCAAGTCAATTGCAGTGCTCGCACTCGACGCACATCGCCGGGATTGGCCATGGCCCACAGGAGCAATCGCAACTGATCGACCGCGTCGGAATCGAGAACGGAACCGATTCGACTCCGAACCACCGGGATATGGCGCCGACGCAGTTCCTCGACCAGCGGTCGAGCGTCATCGTGACCGCGAACGAGGATGCAGATGTCCTCGAGCTTCACGCGACGGGTGGCAGATGAACCGGCGACGCCGGTCACGATCTCGCCCTCGGCCAGCAAGCGTTGAATGTGATCGGCAACGTCGAGCGCGATGGCCGCTCGCACCGGTTCGGCAGTTCGCTTGTCCGGATTGGCGAGAAAGCGGAACTGCAGAGGCTCCCCGCCGTTGCGCAGCCGAGCATCGCCATGTGATTCGGGCGTGGTCACGGGGACGTATCCGATAGTCGGGCTCCCGAACGTGGTGTCGGTGAGCCAGTCGTTGAGTGCGGTCACCAGCGGACGATCGGTCCGATAGTTCGTCGTCATCTGACGCTTGGCCATCGAACCGTTCTCGGCCACCTCGAGATACGCGTCGATATCGGCTCCACGGAACCGATAGATCGCCTGCTTGGGATCGCCCACAACGATCATGGCGAGGAACTCTTCAGGCACCCCGGCGAGGTCGAACACGGACGAGAACAACTTCCATTGAAAGGTGTCGGTGTCCTGGAACTCGTCGATGAGGACCAGCCGATATCGGTCTCGAAGCGCCCGGGTGAGTTCCGGCCCCAGCTCGGGGTCATCGAGTTTGTCGATGAGGTCGGTGATCACATCGTCGAAGGCGACGACGCCCTGCACGCTTCGCTCTGCCTTGATCTCGGCACGCAACGCGTCGAGGAAGTCGGTCCACTCGAGGGCAGCGTCGAGATCGACCCCCGTGAGGCCCATCTTGAAGCGATGGATCGCCTCGGCCCATACGCCTCCCAACGGCACCGGGTGGCGTGACGGCGCGAGTTGGGCCGCCAGGTTGCCCGAGGTGGACTTCAAGGTCTTGGTCACCTGGGCTTCGATGGAACCGGGGTTCTTGGAGCCCGAGGGATCGAATGCCTTCGCATCGGCGGCGAAGCGACGGACCAGCGCGTCGCGCACCACCTTGTTGGCAACGGTGGTGTCGCTCTCGGCGGGACTCGGACTGTTGGTCTCTCCCGACCGAAGACCGAGATCGCCGAGGGCCTGCTGGAAGAATCCGTGGATCGTGGAGATCGTGGCCGAATCGATGGTCGAGATGGCTGCTTCGAGCCGAGTGCGTCGGAGCTCTTTCTCGGTATCGGTGCAGTCTCGGAGTTGTTGCAACCACGCGTCGAGTTGCACGGACTCGGCGGCATCAAGTGCATCGCGGGCACGAAGCAGTTGCTGACGCACTTCGTGTTTCATTTCCGCCGCCGCCGCTCGGGTGAAGGTCACCATGAGCAGCTCGTCGGAACGAAGTCCGTATTCGGCCACGTATCGGGCCACCATCGCCGTCAACGAGTAGGTCTTGCCCGTACCGGCGCTCGCTTCGAGAAGGAGCCATTCCTGCAGGGGAAGCGGATCGTTGAGTTCGAACGTCTCGATGGAGGTCATCGCTCGACCGTCGTTTCGTTGAAGCAGCCCTGCAACGCTCGGGCGTAGGCCTGGAAACGAGTGCCCTCGTCGGCGAATCCCACATCGATGGAACGGAGGGCGTTGGCCGGATCACGATGATCGGTGAACGACTGGAAGGTGCTCCCACCGAAGAGCATGGCCAACGACGGATTGGAGAGGTCTGCCCGCAGGCCGTTGTTGACGTTGGTGGGCTTGGTGGGATCGGCCCATGACGCCCGTTCGAAGAGCGGGAGCGCAGAACAGAGCGCCCGGCGGTGAACGCCCACGGCGAACGAGAGGATGCGCTGGGCCGAGTCCGCCCGTTCGGCCGAAGTGGCACCGGCGAGGACGAAGCGATTGACCGAGATCAACGCGTCGCCCTTCGCCGAGAGCGCGAGCACCACCGCTTCGCGTTCCACGGCGGGATCGGCGATGGTCAGAGCGGCAAGGCGCAGCCATGGACGAACGACTTGTCGACGATGCGTCTCGGAGAACGCGACCTCGAGCACTTGGGTGGACGTGCAGGCGATGGCGTCGTAGAGAGCGGCGTCGTCAACCGCGAACTCCACCGTGACGAGGTCGGTTCCGGAGACATCGACCCCGGGAGTGGCCAACATGGCATCGACCTCCGCCTCGAGCGAGGTCCAGTAGCGCTCCCCCACCGCGCCGATCGGCAGATCGCCCATGAGGTCATGGAGACGGCGGCGATGCGCACTCGTGACTCCACCCGACCGAGCGCGGAAGAGATCGCTGCCGAGACGGGAGGTGGCGAGAGTGCCGGGCCAGAGCGCGACTTGGTCGTCGCTGGCTCGCTCGTTGCGGGGCAGAGCGATCTGCAGACGCTCTCGCAGATAGAGCTCACCCGGTCGCTTGATGGCGCCGACCAAGGTCTCGACCGACAACGAACTCCGATCGAACAGCGCAGGATCCCACTCGAAATCGGGCCACTGGCGGTCGGCGGGGAGTTCGCCGGCGACGTCGAGAATGCGACGGGCCACCTTGGCCGCCACCGGATCGAAGGTCCACGGACCCTCGACCACCTTGGTGATGTTCTTGTGCGGGCTCGTCGACTCGATTCCGAAGTTGACCGGGTCGGTGAGTTGGCGGGCATGGCGAACGATGACGGGACGAATGGAAGGAGCGGTGTCGCCGGCGACGACTCCGGCGACGGCATCGACAAATTCGGCCAAGGGCACCGACATCGGAAGTTCCTTGTTGTTGGTGACGTCGAAACCGTTCGCGGTGATGAGCACTGCGTCGCTGGCCGCGTTGAGGAGATTGAGTAGGCCCAAACGTTCCTCGGCATGGAAATCCCGTTCGGCCAGGCGGGGTGCATCGAGAAGGATGTCGTCACCATTGCCGCGACCGGAGCTGAATGCTCGATCGTCGAAACCGAGCACCGCCACCACGCGGGCGGGCACACCCCGAAGTCGTGAGAGCGACGCGATCCTCACGACGTCGCCCCACACCTTCGAGCGGGATCGGATGCCGTCGAGTTCCGTGGCGAACAACGCCGCGATCTCTCGGAAGTCGAGAGCGGCGGCGCCCGCTGCTGGCGCGCCATGCACGCGAAGATCGCGCGCGACCTCGAGGGCATCGTTCATTTGATTGCGATCGTCGAAGGGAACGTCGAGCATTGCGGGTAGGAGTCGTTCCAGCGCTTCGGCCCATTCCGCGACCGGTCGTGGTTCGGCGCAGACATCGACGAGATCGCCGAGCGCCTCGAAGAATGCCGCCAAACGTCCGACGAGTTCGATGGAACTGCCGCTGAGGTCGTCGTAGGCGACCACTCCGGGAAGGGTTTCCTGGGGCTCAGGCGATTGCACGAGGATGCCGTTGAGCAGGCGGTCGATGGCGATGCGCCACGTGCCCGCCTCGACACCGGCCGGATAGTTCCACGGCGCTTGGGCCCGATAGTCACCATCTCGACCCCAGGAGACGTGGAGATCGGCCAACCACTGCTCGATCGCGACGAACCCGTCGTCGTCGATGGCGAATCGACGGCGCACAGGATCCAATGCCAGGAGCTCGAGCACCTTGCTCAATTCCAACCGATTGCCAACGGCGTCGAACAATGCCGCGATGGCGTCGGCCACCGGCGTGGATGTGCTCGTGGTCTTGTCGATGATGGCGATCGGAAGCTGCAGGTGCGGACCTACCTCGGGATCGGCGCCCGGTCGAGGAAATTCCGCACCCATGACCGGGCCCAAAAGGGGCGCAAACGTTTCGAGATCGGGACAGATCACGATGACGTCGCGAGGGTGCAACGTGGCATCGGCAGCCAACCGATGAAGCAGCGCATCACGGAGAGCTTCGACCTGACGAGTCGGACCATGACAGAAATGAACCTCGATGGAACCGTCGCCCCGTTCGAGCAGGTTGTCACCGTTTGCCGGTCGGGGAATCGGCGCGTCGTCGGCGATGGCGTGCTGCAGACGACCGAGGAGGGTCGGGGTCGGTGGCTCGCCCACCACCTGCACCGCAGGAAACGCGTGACCGAGCAACACCATGGACTCGAGACCAGCGCGGGACCAGGAACGCACCAAGGGGTTGCGCATCGTGCTGGCGAGATCGACATGACTGCGCAGTTGATCGCCGAGATCGATCGTTGCCAGTTCGCCGCACCGAGATGGGACGGGGAAGATGGAATACACGGCGAGATCGATGAGCGTGGAGAGTTCCGCCAGCAACGAGACCTTGGCCGGCGACATGACATCGAGCCCGAACACCGAGAGGCGTCCGGGCAACGCGGCCCGCACCGACGATGCGCTGAGATGACCGCGGGCGGCGATGAACCGCTCACCGGTCGACGGGCCGCTGCGTTCGTGCGCTGCGCGCCACAACGCGTACTGCCAGGTCTTGTCCGGTCGCAACGGGTAGACGGGATCGGCCTCGGTGCCCGCCGCCCAGGTCGCCGGCAGTTCCGGCCGATAGACCGAGTAGCGATCGAAGAGTTCGGCGATGCGCTGGGCCATGGCCAGCGGACTGCGGGCGTCGGCGAACCCCGGCGCGAGCGAGGGTTCGTCGGTGAGAAGCCCGAGCAGGGTCCAGCGCAGACGCCTCACCGCCCACGGATCGTCCTCGGCTCGTTCGACGCCGATGGCGTGCAGATTGAACTCGTTGGGGAACCAGAACTGCACGTTGGTGAGAATCGCCTCACCGCGACCGTCGTCGAGGTGGTGGCCGAGATGTTCGATGAGCCAGTCGCGGGTGCCCGCAGTGGGCACCACGATGATGTCGGGCAGGAACGGATCGGCCAATGGCGCGCGCAGACGGTCGGCCAGCAACGGCAACATGAGTTGGGCCGATTG
This sequence comes from uncultured Bifidobacterium sp., assembly GCA_964566555.1. GTDB lineage: Bacteria > Actinomycetota > Acidimicrobiia > Acidimicrobiales > Acidimicrobilacustridaceae > Acidimicrobilacustris. Next base: position 23,495 of record CAZMJK010000001.1, read on the forward strand.
CGCGACAAAAACCTGAGGGTTGTTCGTCATGGGCTCCGCCGAGTCGTCACGCCTGTGACGATAGATTGCGCCTGTGACAGTGCGTCGAATGACTCAACTCTTTCTTGGGCTTGCCCTCCTCCTTGCCTCGGTAGGCATCCCCATTGCGGCCGTCGGCCCCCATCATCACCCCGCCTCGGCCACCCCGGCACCGCTGATCATCGAGCAGAACCCGACCTTGACCAACTGCGCCGGTGGCGGGGACCCGGTGGCCAACCCGAAATATGTGGATCTGTCATTCGGTGGTGCAGTCTCAATCGTGATCGATTGGGGTGATGGGACACAGACAACGGCAAACGCGGCAGGGCTGTTCCCGCACACCTATGCCGATACCAGTGCTCACACGATCACCGTCACGGGGTCATTCGAGAGCATGGGTCAGTTTCAGTACTCGGGCGAAGGCCGCATGTGTCTTGCTGGCGTCACCCAATGGGGCGACACCGGAGTCACTGCCCTTTTCGAGTCATTCCAAAGATGGAACAACCTTCAATTCATTCCCGCCAATCTGCCCAGCACCGTCACCGACACTCGATATCTCTTCGCCAACCGCAACTTCACTGCGCAGATGAACACGGCGATCGCCACATGGAACACCACCAATGTGACCCAAATGGGATACATGTTCTCCAACAACAACTTCGCCGGAAACATCTCCGGTTGGAATGTCTCGAACGTGACCATGCTCAAAGCGCTCTTCGGTTCGACGGGAACTTCTTCGTACTCGCTCTTCAATCAGTCGCTGGCGTCGTGGAATCTGCGTGACGGTGTCGACATGTCCACGGGTTTCGGATGTCCGCCGCAGTGGTCGACCGCGAATTGGACGGCATCACTCGTTGGATGGGCATCAGACCAAACGCCCGCACACAACGTGCAGCTCGATGCCTGTGGCAAGCAGTGGTACGACAGCGCGCAAAGTGCCCGTGACTACTTGGTGAACACCCTTGGGTGGACGATCACGAACGACGGGGGAAGCGTTCCGTCGCCACCAACCAGCAGCACGAGTACGACCTCAACGACGAGCACGACTGCGCCACCGAGTTCGACGTCATCCACGGTCACGTCGCTTCCCACGGCACCCATTAGCAGCGGACTGGCACCGGGTGCGGCGAAGGCCCTCGTCAATGGCCAGGTCGTTGATGTCACCGTCACCACTGATGCCAGTGGCGCAAGGGTGCTTTCCGTCGCTGGTCAGACCTTCGTCGTGCCCGCTGATTCCTTCATTTCAGGGGCGCAGTTCACCCTCTCCGGTGACGGAGCATCGGCCGGAAGTTCGGTGACGGTCCAACTCTTCTCGACTCCGCAACTCCTTGGGACCCTCTCAGTCGGAAACAACGGAACGTTCTCAGGGAGCGCCTCGATTCCCTCGTCGACTTCTTCGGGGACGCACACCTTGCAGATGGTGTCGACCTCCGCGAACGGAACTCCGGTGATCGTCGAATTCGGGGTGTCGATTCAGAGTTCGTCGACACTTCCCTCCACCGGTACCACGGTCTGGCCGGCGTTCATCGGGATGCTGCTACTGCTGTGCGGAGCGCTCGGCGTCCTTGCACGTCGGCGCTTCACCGCG
>CAZMJK010000001.1:25110-25930 GCA_964566555.1 uncultured Bifidobacterium sp.
CCGTTGGCTGAAAATTGACGCCGCCACCACACGGCGATTGATCACTGGATTGTCCTCGAGCCCGAGCTTGGCGAAGATCTTGCGGACGTGGACCTCGACCGTTCGTTCGGAGAGGAACAGTTCGTCCGCAATCCCCTTGTTCGATCGCCCCTTGGCCAGCAGCCCGTAGACGCGAAATTCCGCGGGCGTGAGCGCGGCGGTGGCGAACGACGCATCCGGGTCGATGAACAGGGGGTCGATCACCTGGCCCCCTTCGAGTGTCATCCGTAGTGCCGAGGACACGGCACCCACCGTCGAGGGTCGACTGGAATCGAGCAGCGCCACCCCACTAGTTCGCTGGTTGAGTTGGATCGCCGCCCGCACGGGCACATGGGGCCGAGCCAACACCACCATGGGAAGCGTCAGCGGCACCGCTCGGAGCCGAACGTCCCAACCACTCCCCACGTAATCGGCATAGGAAGGCGGCGCCACGAGGACCACCGGGGAGACCAGCGCGGCCGGATCGGTCGAGGCCGAGTGGACCGCACCGGTGAACCCGTCGGCCTCGAGGTGGCCTCGAAGGAGCTCGCCCGCCAAGGGATCCCAGCTGATGATTGTCGGCGGTGCCGAGGCCACCGAGGCCTCGACCCGCTCTGATTCCCGCTTCATGGCACCCGCCGCCGTTGATTGGGCGCCATTCTGTCGGCCCGCCGACCGCCCGGAAGTGGGGAATGACGCTTCTGATTGGATTTACGGGGTAACGCACCTTTGAATACGAGATATCACCTAGTTCCTGTGACACGGCGTTCGCCCCCCGCCGACCGCCGAAATCGGTGCTGGA
>CAZMJK010000001.1:25940-27420 GCA_964566555.1 uncultured Bifidobacterium sp.
CCGAAGGGCCGCCACTTACTGAACCGAGTCAATTCGTCGCTCGAGCCGAGGTCCCGTAACATCGTCACAGGGGGTGACCGAGTGAATCGGCTCATGCGGGGCTTCTTGCTGCCCTACAAGAACTTGCTGTTGGCGGTCTTCCTGCTGCAGATCGTGGCCGTGGGCGCCACGATGATCCTTCCCACGCTCAATGCGATGCTGATCGACCAGGGCGTGTTGTCCGGCGACACCCACTACATCGTGCGGATCGGCATCGTCATGCTGGGCTTGTCGTTCGTCCAAGCCGTGTTCGGCATCAGCGCCACCTGGTTCGGCTCTCGAGCCGGCATGGGGTTCGGCCGGGACATTCGGGATCGACTGTTCCACACCGTCACGAGTTTCTCGACCCGAGAGGTCGACGGGTTCGGTGCCCCCTCGCTCATCAATCGCATCACCAACGACGTGCAGCAGGTGCAGACCCTCGTGGTCATGTTGTGCACCTCGTTCATCTCCGCACCGATCACGATCGTGATCGGTGTGTTCCTGGCCGTTCGTGAAGATGGCCCGCTCTCGCTCATCCTCGTTGCTTCGGTTCCCGTCTTACTGCTCTCCATCGGGACGATCATCATCCGCGTCATCCCCCAGTTCCGCGCGATGCAGGAGCGCATCGACCATGTGAGCAAGGTCCTGCGCGAACAGATCGTCGGCATGCGAGTCGTCCGCGCCTTCGTTCGCGAACCCCTCGAAACCGAACGATTCGACGTCGCCAATCAACGTCTTTCTCGAACCGCCATTCTGACGAGCCGATACATGTCGTCGATGTTCCCGACCGTGATGCTGGTCATGAACATTTCGAGTGCCGCGGCGGTATGGGTCGCCGCCGACCGAATCCAGGCCGGTGAGATGAAGGTCGGCGCGCTCGTGGCCTTCCTCACCTACCTCGTCCAGATCCTCATGGCAGTGATGATGGCCACCTTCGTCGCCGTCATGTGGCCACGGGCCTCTGTGTGCGCCGACCGCATCAACGAGGTGCTCGATACCGACTCCTCGATCAGCATCTCTCCCCAACCGGTCACCGAGATCGCCGGTGCCGGAACACTCGAATTCCGCAACGTGGGGTTCTGCTTCCCCGGCGCCGAAGTTCCCGTTCTTTCGAACATCTCGTTCACGACGCGACCAGGTCAGACCACTGCGATCATCGGGTCCACCGGCTCGGGCAAGACCACGATGGTGAACCTCATCGCTCGCCTCATCGACAGCACCGAGGGCGAGATCCTCGTCGACGGTGTCAACGTCCGCGACCTCGAACCAGAAACGCTCTGGAAGCAGGTCTCGGTCGTGCCACAACGTCCGTACCTGTTCTCGGGAACGATCCGATCGAACCTCCAATTCGCCGATGCCGAGGCGACAGACGACGAACTCTGGAAGGCACTCGAGATCTCCCAAGCCGCGGAATTCGTCAACAAACTTCCCGAGAAGCTCGACGCTCCGATTTCGCAGG
>CAZMJK010000001.1:27430-32447 GCA_964566555.1 uncultured Bifidobacterium sp.
TCTATGTCTTCGATGATTCGTTCTCGGCGCTCGATCTCGCCACCGATGCCCGTCTGCGCACTGCACTCATCCCCGTGACGGCAAACGCGGCGATGATCGTCGTGGCCCAGCGGGTCTCGACGATCAAGAACGCGGACCAGATCCTCGTCCTCGACAATGGTGACTGCGTCGGACTGGGAACGCATCAGGAATTGCTGACGACCTGCCCCACCTATGCCGAGATCGTGGAATCGCAGATGACGGCCGAGGAAGCGGCATGAGCGACTCCACCGAAACCACCGAGGTCGAGACTCCGAAGCACCAGGTGACCGTCGGCCCTCGCATGATGGGGGCGACTGTTCCGGTCGAGAAGTCCAAGGATTTCCGCAATTCGACGCTGCGGTTGATCTCGTGGATGCGGCCCGAACGCACGCGTCTCATTCTCGTGCTCGTCACCGCCGTCCTCAGTGTCGTCATGTCGGTGGTTGGTCCGAAGATCCTCGGGAATGCCACCAACGTCATCATCTCCGGAGTCATGTCGCCGGCCGGCATCAACTTCTCCGAACTGCACCGCACCCTTCTCATCGTCGTCGGTCTGTATCTCGGATCAGCGGCCATGGCCTACATCCAGGGATTCCTGCTCGCCGGCGTCATCCATCGCACGATGCGACGTCTGCGGTCGGCGGTCGAGAACAAGATCAACACGCTGCCGCTGGGCTACATCGACCGCACGCCACGTGGTGATCTGTTGAGTCGTGTCACCAACGACATCGACAACATCGCGCAGAGCCTCGCTCAAAGCCTGAGCATGCTGTTCATCTCCTTGCTCACGGTTGTCGGCGTGCTCATCATGATGTTGACGATCTCCCCCCTTCTTTCGCTCGTGGCCGTGGCTACCGTGCCGGCCACGATGTTCACCATCAAGTTCATCGCCGGCAAATCGAAGAAGCGATTCATCGCGCAATGGAGCCATACCGGTTCGCTCAACGCCATCGTCGAAGAGACTTTCGCCGGACATTCCCTGGTGAAGGTCTTCGGGCAACAGCAGGCCACCGAGACGCAATTCGAAGCGACGAATCAAAAGTTGTACGAAGCCTCCTTCGGGGCACAGTTCATCTCCGGAACGATCCAGCCGGCGATGATGCTGGTGAGCAATCTCAACTACGTCGACATCGCCGTGATCGGCGGTCTCCGGGTGGCATCGGGCAATCTGAGCATCGGCGACATCCAGGCCTTCATCCAGTACTCGCGTCAGTTCACTCAGCCCATCAATCAGCTGGCGTCCATGGCCAACATGCTGCAGTCGGGCATCGCGTCCGCCGAACGAGTCTTCGAATTCCTCGACGTCGATGAACAGTCGCCCGACCCGAGCAACGCCCCAACCGTGGCTGCACCCCGGGGTCGTGTCGCCTTCGAGAACGTCACGTTCTCCTATTCACCCGACAAGCCACTGATCACCGATCTGTCATTGGTGGCCGAACCGGGGCAGACCATCGCCATCGTGGGCCCGACCGGTGCGGGCAAGACGACACTGGTGAATCTGCTCATGCGCTTCTACGAACTCGATGGTGGCGCGATCACCCTCGATGGCGTCGACATCGCGGCGATGCGGCGCGACGAGTTGCGAGCACACATGGGAATGGTGCTCCAGGACACGTGGCTGTTCGGTGGCACGATCCGCGACAACATCGCCTACGGCCGACTCGATGCGACCGAGGACGAGATCGTCACCGCGGCGCGAGCCACGCATGTCGATCACTTCGTGCGCTCGATGCCCGACGGCTACAACACCGTTCTCGACGACGAGGCGAGCAATCTCAGTGCCGGCGAGAAGCAATTGCTCACGATCGCGCGCGCCTTCCTCGCTGATCCGTCGATCCTGATCCTCGACGAAGCCACGAGTTCGGTCGACACCCGAACAGAGGTGCTCATCCAACACGCCATGGCGGCACTGCGCTCGAACCGCACGAGTTTCGTGATCGCCCATCGGCTTTCCACCATTCGCGATGCCGACATCATCTTGGTGATGGAACAAGGTCGCATCGTTGAACAAGGCAGTCACGAAGAGCTCCTAGCGGCAGGCGGGGCCTATTCGAATCTCTACAACGCGCAGTTCGTTGCGGCTGCGATCGATCTCGATGCCGACTGAGAGCGCCTCCACACTGGCTCCGAACGCATCGCTTCGGAACGGGATCTTCGCCGTTGTCATTGCGCTGCAGTTCGTACTCGTGCTGGTCAATGGTTCGACCACGATGGCGCTTCCCGGCATCAAGGAAGGCCTGGGTGCATCGGCGAGTGAGCTGCAGTGGTACGCGTCGCTGTTCGCACTGACGTTCTCACTCGTGCTCGTTCTCTCCGGTCGATTGGGCGACCTCTTCGGGACCCGCCGACTCCTGATGATCGGCTTCGGTGCGCTCGTCGCGTCATGGATCTTGAGCGCGGCATCGCCCAATATCGCGGTGCTCCTTCTCGCCCGCGCCCTGCAGGGCGTGGCCGGTGGCGTGACCGCTCCTCAGCTCTCGGCGATGATCCAGCGCACCTTCGACGGCCACACCCGAACACGTGCGTTCTCCGTCTTCCTCATGTTCGCCGGTGGCGGTTTCATGCTCGGCCAACTCTCCGCCGGCGCACTCACCAATGCCGACCTCTTCGGTGCCGGTTGGAGATGGGCCTATCTCCCGTTCATCCCCATCGGTCTCATCGTGTGGCTCATCGCCGCCCGCGTGCTTCCGCCGACCGCGCCGGGAACCGCCGGCAAACTCGATCTCACTGGAGCCGGCGTCTTGGCGGTGGTGGCGTTCCTGCTGATGTTCCCGCTGATCCAAGGTCGTAACGCGGGGTGGCCGATCTGGATTCTGCTCATGCTGGTGTGCTCGGTCCCGATGTTGTTCGCGTTCATTCGCTACGAACAGCAACTCGTCCGACGCGGTGGAGATCCACTCGTCAATCCGATCCTGTTCGCCATTCGCAGTTTCCGTATCGGCAACATCATCACCCTGCTGGTCGGATTGCTGTCGGCAGCGGGCCCCATCTATCTGATCCTCACGATCCAGCTCGGCTTCGACAAGGACCCGCTCCAGGCAGCGATCCTCACCTGTCCCATGCCGTTCGCCAATATGTTCGGCTCGCTGGCGGCGGCCCCGCTACTCCGTCGTTTCGGTCGAGGGGCCGTCGTTCTCGGGGCTGCCCTCAACGCACTGGCCGCCATCATGGTGCTCTACGCCGATCGGGTCGGGGCGGCACAGTTCGAGGCGATCCATCTCGTGCCCGCCGTGGCCATGCTTGGCTTCGCGCTGGGTATCTCGATCGCGGTCACCATCGCCTTCGTGCTCTCCGAGGTACCGCACGAGTACGCCGGTGCGGCGTCGGGAGTGCAGGCCACCGGTCTGCAACTTGCCGGTGCCATCGGAATCGCGGTCATCGGTCTTGCCTATTGGGGTCGTATCGGTGGCTCCGAATCGGAGAGCGCGTACATCGACGGCATCAACGCGGTCATGTGGATCTCGATCGCTCTCGCCGCGGTGCAGGCCGCATTGGTGTTCCTGCTTCCCCGTCATAACGCGCAGCCCGGCGAGGAGTTCCAATTGGCCGATCCCGAACTTCTCGTGATGCCGGATTTCCATGGCGATAACGGAGATTCTCGGTCTTCGTAAGCCCGCGATCGGCTTGTACAAGCCGATCGAAAAATGTGTGACTGTGCCCGAGGGTCGGGGCTCCTGCCTGTGTCCGACCACAGCAAAGGAGTCCGTCATGAACCTTCGTCCGCTTCGCACCATCGTCTCCACTCTCGCCATCCTCACCATTGCCGTCACCGCCGGGATCTTCTCCACCAGCTCGGCCGGAGCCCTCTCGACCCCGACGGTGAACGTTCCTGGTCCTTCACTTCGGGCCAATGCCAGCGACATCCTCTTCGGTGACACGACCTCCATGGCCTGCTCTCGTTCGAACGATCGAGCGCTCATGATCGCCGACTGGTCGATCGCCGCTCCGCAAAACAACCGCTCAACAATGATGACCATCACCGTCAAGGCCGACCCTGCTCCCGGAACACTCATCGGAAACAGTCAGGTCGTGGTGATTCGCACGCCGCTGGCCACTCAGGCCCACGAGCAGATCGCACTTCCTTGCGCCAACTGGAACACCGCAACGGTGACCTGGTCGGCAACTGGGCTCAACGGAACCACGATGAAGATCAGCGAGACGTTCCGCTTCAGCAACATCGATTCAATCATCGGTGCCCTTTGAGTGTCGCTCTCGGAGTCAATGACGTCAGCCCACAACAACACTTCCGTCATCGACTCCGATTCAATCGGCTCTAACGTCGTCTCCCTATGGAGACGACGTTCTCGTTCCGGAATCGTTTGGCGATTTTCGCATGGCTGTGGGCGTTCTCCGTCGTCCTCCACCTGCTGTATCTCGCCAACTCGTATGCGGCCTTCTCTGCATTCACTGCCGATCACGTCGTTCATCTGGCATTGGCCGTGCTCGCGATCGCGCTCATGTTGCGGCCGCGTTCGCTCGCGCTGCTCGCCGCCGTCTGCGCTCTGACCCCGATTACTGCGTGGTACGAGGCGCCCCGACTCGGCAATCACTGGTTGCTCGCTTCACTCGTTTCCCTCGGTCTGCTCTGCTCTATGGCTCTCGGCGTTGCGGCGCGACCGAGAGACGTCTTCGGGCGACTCATCAACGACGGGCTGCCGAGCGCTCGCCTGATCTTCCTCGTGGTCTACGGCTTTTGCGCGCTGGCCAAGTTCAACACCTCGTTCATCGATCCGTCGGCGAGTTGCGCCAACGTTTTCCTCAACGAGGTGGTCCGTTCGTTCGGGATCTCCCAGTTCAACTCGGTCGGCACGAGTGCGTGGATGCACGCTGTGCCGTGGATCGTGCTCCTGATCGAGTCGAGCGTGGTCGTGCTCCTGCTCATCGCTCGTACTCGTGTGCTCGGTGTGATCATCGCCCTGTGCTTCCACGGCGTCATCGCCTTCGACACCGCGCACGCCTTCTCCGATTTCTCCAGCGTGATCGCCGCCCTCGGGCT
>CAZMJK010000001.1:32457-42560 GCA_964566555.1 uncultured Bifidobacterium sp.
CCCGATTTGTTCTTCGACCGAATCGGATCCTTCTTGTCGTCGTTCGCCGTCCGGATGTTCACCGTCGTCCTCGCCGTCGTATCGGCCGTGCTGATCATGTGGCAATCCACCGATTCGTCGTATCGATGGGTCGACGCCATCGGCGATGTTCGCGACTGGTCGTGGTGGTTGGTGTGGGCGGCACTCACCGTCGTCGTCATCTATTTGAGCGTTCGCACCCGCACGATGCGGTCCGACGTCGCACTACTTCCCGAACATCGATCGATGGTCTTCTGGCCCGCACTCGCCTTCCTCATCGGTTGCGGGCCGTATCTCGGATTTCGCACCGCGACATCGTGGAACATGTACGCCAATCTTCGAACCGCGAAGAATTCGTCCAATAGTTTCGTGATTCCCACTGCGCTGCAGCTCGTCGATGAACAGTCGGATCTCGTTCGCATCATCGCCACCACCGATCCCGATCTGGCCGCGTACATCGATTCGAACTACGAACTCCCCTACGTCAACCTCCGCGACATCACCTCAACCAACCCCGATTCTTCGATCACCTTCGTGCGCAACGGTGTGACAACCACGGTGGAGCACACTCGCGAGGATCCCGAGCTCGGAGAACCCATCTCGTGGTGGCAAAAGAAGGTGTTGGGGTTCCGGTCGGTCTCCACCACAGAGCTGGCCGCCTGTCAGAACACGATGCTCCCGGCCCGCTGACTCCAGAGTTCGTCAATCACTCATCGCTCGACGAGCTTGAACATCGCCCCGGTGCAATCAACAAAAAGTCCGAGTCGGCCGAACGGTGATTCATGCGGGGGCATCAACACCTGCCCGCCGAGTTCAACAACCCTGGCGCTCGACACTTCCATGTCCGTGGTTTCAAAATAGATCTCCCAATGGGAGGGAAATTCGGGAGCCATATGCGGGGTCGCATCAAGGACTCCGGCAAGTAACGCCTCGCCATCGATGAGACGCGAATAGCGGAACTCCGGCGTGTCCATCATGACGTCAGTCGTCCAACCGAACACTGATGAATAGAACGAAAGAGAATTGTCGTAGTCCAGCGTGTGCAGCTCGAACCACGCTGGAGCACCGGGCTCGTCAATGTTGCTGAACCCGCGATGTGATCCCGGTTGCCAGACTCCGACGACGCTTCCGTCCGGAGCCATCAGAAAGGCCATCGTGCCGAGATCCAGAACGGGCATGGCCGGTACGAGTACCTCAGCTCCTGCCGTCTCAGCACTGGCCACGGTCGCGGCGCAGTCAGACGATGCGAGGTAGACGAACCACGAATCCGGTCCGGGTTGCTCGTCGGGTTTGTGCATCGAACCAGCGATGCGACCGCCGTCGAGAAGGAAGTTCGTGTACCCACCGAACTCCGGATTCGACGGGTCGACCTCCCAACCGAAAAGACCGGTGTAGAACGCTTGGCTCGCGGGCATATCGCTCGTGGAAAGTTCGATCCAGACTGGTGCGCCGACGGGTGCTTCGCTTCGACGGGTCACGACGGCTCCTTTGGTGAAGAGAAGTGCAGCCTAAGCTCCCTCGTGGAGCGCTTCGGGAGCAAACGCTGCCGGTTGGCCAGCGGGCATCGCCCTCTATCGTGGTCGGTCGATGAGTGACGCTCCCCCCGGCCCCGGATGGTGGCAAGCCGGCGACGGCCGCTGGTATCCGACTCCACCTGGACTGTCGGGTGATCTTCCGACGCGTCCGCCCATGCCACCGCCCGATCATCCGCCCTTTTCGTCCGACCCACACGCGTTCCGACCGACCGCACCCCTTCCACCACACCCTCGTGCGCCGCGCCGACGAGTCTGGCCGTGGCTCACCGGTGCCCTCTCGATCCTCCTCGTCATCGCCATGATCATCGGCGTCACCGTTGCGGTATCGGACCATTCGTCGAAAACAGCATCGAGTCGCGATCCCGACTACCAGATCGTGATGAATCAATTGGTCGACTCGGAACTCACCAATCTGATCTTCATCGAAACGTTCTGGGATCGATACGGCCAATTCACCGACGAGTACAACACCGCCACGAGTGCGGAGAAGCCCGGTATCGCCGATCAGTGGCTCGCCGATATCGAATCTCAGATTGCGCAGTTCGAGGACGATCTCATTCAGATCGAGAACGACTACTCGTTGCAGTCGTTCGAGAACGGTTCCGTGCCCGATTCGATTCGCGATCAAGCGATCGCCCACTATCGGACATGGGCTCGTTGGGCAAATGAGATCGTCTCCATCGCTCGTGAGTGGCTGGTGGTCGAGACGTCGCCGCTGAGTTTGTACGGCTATGTCACCGAGGTTGCTCCCAACCTCGACGGTCGTATCGAAAGCACGTTCACCGAATTGTGCGCCACGCTGGACTCGACGCAACCGACCGATGGCTCGTATTCACAGACGATCCTCGACATCTGCACACCGTCATGAGTTCCGCCGAGCAGCCTAGGAACGAGCCGGTGACGCCCACGTCTCCGCCTGCACAGACCTCTCCCGACGGGCCGTGCGAATCCTGCGGTTCTCCGCAGGCCCGCGACTGGCAGACCCCTGATGGACCGGCGCGTCTGTGACCCACCTGCGCAACCCTGAACGGCATCGGCTGTCCGTGACATCCGCTTGGGTGACGTGTCAGTGAGTGCCGGCGCTTGAACCGAGACTCACTTCGATGACCTGTCCGGTCATGCTGCCCGCAGCATCGGCGGCGACGAACAACACCGCTCGCGACACCTCGGCCGGGTCCATCCATGCGACGCCGAGTCGATTCATGGCCTGATACCGAGGTGTGACGTCCTCGCGAGTGGGCGTATCCAAGTCGGGGCAGAAGAGTCGATACATCGCTTCGTTGTGCAGCATCGGGGTGTCGACGGCGGCCGGAGCAACGGCGTTCACGGTGATTCCCTTGTTCGCCACTTCCATGGCCAACGACTTCACCATGCCGATGACACCCCATTTCGCGGCAACGTAGTGGGCCAGATTGGCGTTACCCATGCGCCCGGCCATCGAGGAGGTCGCGATGACGCGACCGTAACGTCGTTCGAGCATGTGGGGAAGAACAGCTCGGATGGTCTTGAACGTTCCGGTGAGATCGACGTCGATCATGTCGTTCCAGGTGTCGTCATCGAGCTCGTGAAACTTGCCGTACCCGGTCACGCCGGCATTCGCCACACAGATGTCGATCCGGCCAAAGGCATCGATACCAGCGGCGACCACCTCGGCCATGACAGCAGAGTCACGAGTATCGGCAGTGAGGGCGAGACATCGTCGCCCCGTGGCCTCGACCATCGCCGCCGTCTCAACGAGTTCCTCGCTGGTTCCCAATGCATAGGGAATCGTGTCGATGTCGGCGCAGAGGTCGGTGATGATGACGTCGGCGCCCTCGGCGGCGAGGGCGAGGGCGTGAGCGCGACCTTGACCCCTGGCGGCACCGGTCACCAGTGCCACCCGTTGCTCGACTGAGCCCATGATCCCCCCTCCACGACAACGATTTCGGGGACGACGCTACCGGCCGAGGACCTAGCATCGCTTCCGCAGCAGGCCTTCGGTCTGCGTCGATACAGGGGGAATGTCATGCCGGTTGCCGGTCAACGAGATCCAGATCAGATCCGCGGGGTACTCACCGAGTGGATGGCGGCTCAGATGCCCGAGGCGTCCGAGGTCACGATCACGAATCTGGTCGTGCCGCAATCGAGTGGCTTCTCAAACGAAACGTTCTTGCTTGATGCGACCTGGGTCGAGAATGGGACGAACGTCGAGGCGGAACTCGTTCTTCGCAGTCAGCCGGTGATGAGTCTGCTGTTTCCCGAGATCGACCTCGTGACCCAGCAATACCTTTCGATGAAGCTGCTCGGCGAGCACTCGAACGTTCCGGTGCCCAACACCCGGTGGGCCGAACGCGACGAGTCGATCATCGGCGGACCGTTCTTCATGATGGATCGACTCGATGGCGTCGTTCCCGGCGACGCGCCGCCGTACACCGAAACCGGTTTCGTCGTGGACATGACCGATGAGCAACGCGCTCGGTGGGCCCACAACGGCGTCGAAGCCCTCACCCGCGTTGGCAAGGTCGATTGGAAGGCGGCCGGCTTCGAACACCTCGACCAGAAGCATCACGGCACTCTCGGTCCCGAACAACGGCGCGGCTATTTCCAGAATTACAAGAACTGGGCCATGAAGGGTGAGGCGCATCCCGTCATCGATCCGGCGTGGGACTGGCTCGTCGCCAATTGGCCCGAGGATGGCGAGTTCATCGAACTGTGCTGGGGCGATGCTCGACCGGGCAATCAGATGTATGGCGGGCCGGACAACACCGAGGTCATCGGCGTGTTCGATTGGGAGATGGTGTCGCTCGGCAACAGCGAAAGCGATCTCGGTTGGTGGCTCTTCCTGCAGCAGTTCTCGATCGAGAGCGCTGGGGCAACGCTGCTTCCTGGCATGCTCGATCGCGCGCAGACCATTGCGCTGTGGGAGGAACTCATGGGCCGCCCGGCGACCCATGTCGACTTCTACGAGATCCTGGCCGGCTTCCAGTTCGCACTCGTGATGGTGAAACTGGCGGAGATGTACGTCGCGGAATCCGGCGATCCGTCGATCGGGGCCATGGCGGTCTACAACCCCGTCACCGCGATCACGGCCCGACTCCTCGGCATCGAGGTGCCGGGCCTCGCCGATGTGCTGAAGCGTCCGTAGGCCACGCGGTAGGGGCTACGAGGCTCCGACCACCTTCACGGTGACGCCGTCGAATCCCACGGTGTCACCCGGACGCAGTTGACGGCCCCGTCGCGTCTCGACCTCGCCGTTGACGACGACGTCACCGCTGGCGAGAAGAAACTTCGCGTCCGAACCGGAGTCGACGAGGTTCGACAACTTGAGGAATTGTCCGAGTCGAATCGTCTCGGTGCGGATCTCGATCTCGTCCATGGGCACCATCATCGTCGGTGTCCTACGCTGCCGCACACATCGTTCCGAGGAGCACGAATGGACAGCATCGAAGCACGCAACAAAGAGATCGTCGAAAACTACTGGTACGCGCATTTCGAGCGCGACTGGGAGGCCATGGCGACCTTCTTCACCGATGATTGCCACTACACCGATGTGGGGATGGATCCGAAAGGAGCGATCGGCGGCGCCGACATCGTGCGCCGATTGAAGATCGGCATCGAACCGCTGCAGGGCTACTACCACTTCCCGAAACACATCGTCGCCCAAGGCAACCTGGTGATCTGGGAGCACATGGAGCGGTGGATCTTCCACACCGGCGAGGTCATCGATCATCCCTTCGTCACCGTCATGGAGATTCGCGGCGGCAAGATCAGTCGTTGGCACGACTACTCCCACATCGGTCACCTCGTCGACAACGCGCCGCAGTGGTGGCTCGAGCACATCATGAAAGCCTCGGAGACTCCGGCCTAGACCGCGTACTGCTCCGCCCCTAGTCGTTCGGGCGGACGACGAGACGGGAACCCTTGCCGCTCGGCAGTCGGTCGACTCGAATACCGATGGGGAGGCTCTCCTTCATGGCCTCGACATGGGTGATGACACCCACCGTGCGACCACCGGCCTGGATCTTGGCCAGCGCGTCGACGGCGTGGTCGAGTGAATCGGGATCGAGCGATCCGAACCCTTCGTCGACGAACAGTGCTTCGAAGACACGGCCGTTGGCGTTGCCACCATGACCGATCACATCGGCCAGACCGAGGGCGAGAGCGAGCGACGCTTGGAACTGCTCACCGCCGCTGAGTGAACCCGGCCGCCGCGACGATCCCGTATGGGCATCGAGGATGCGCAGATCGAGCCCGGACTGCTTGCCGGCGTGACCAGCGTCGTCGGAACGCTCGAGTTGGTAGCGGCCGTTCGTCATGTTTCCGAGATGGTGATTCGCAGCGGCGGCAACCCGTTCGAGTTCGCCGGCCAATACCCAGGTTTCGAGCGCCACCTTCTTGGGGCCCTGACCGTCGCAGGTCTTGGCCAACGACTCCAGGGCCTGTGCCCGATCGGTGGCATCGGCGGAACCCTCGAGAATGACGACGGCGGCATCGAGGTTGCTCCGAGCGAAGTCGAAATGCCCGGTGATCGTCGTCAGTGACTCGGCGAATGTCTCGGCGGCCGACTTCGCCTCATTCGCGAGTTGTTCGAGAGCGTCGACATCGGGCTTCTCCGTGGGCAGCTCGATCTTAAGGTTCTCGTCGAGCAGCGTTCGGTTGGTTCTGTCGTCCTCTTCGAATTTCTCGACTTGGACAGTGATCGAATCGAGTTCCTCGTTCGGAAGTACGACCTCCTGCAGCTCGAGGATCGACGAGTACGGGGACTGTGAGAGATTCGTCTCGAACGCTTTGCGCGACACATTCGCAGCCGCCTCACAAGAGGTCAGCGATTGCGCGGCATGACGTACTCGATCCACCAATTGCTCGATGCGAACGAACTCGGCGGAGCGAGCGTCGATCGAGGCCATCGCCTCGGTCGGATCGGAAAGGTACACATCGGCCAATGGGCCGAGCGTGCCGGCCACTTCGGCACGTTTCGTGTTGAGTGCGGTGATTTGCGGTTCGATTCCGGCGAGTTCGATGGCGATCTCGTTGAGACGCTCCCCACGCCTCGCCTTCTCTTCACCGGCCGTCTCCACCTCGACGGCAATGACGAGAAGTCGCTCCTTGGCATCGGACGCGGCCCTGAGGTCGTCGGTCGCCTGCTGGAGTTCGGCACGAAGCTCCTCGAGCGATCGATGCGCAGCATCGCCGAGTTGGGCGAGGAGCGTTTCTTGGCGGTGACCGAGTCGCTCGAGTTCCCGTGAGGTGGCGCCCACCATGGCTACCGCCTCATCTCGCTCACGGCTGTCGGCGATCGCCCCGCCGCTCGACACCGCAGGCGTGGGATGCTCGGGTGACCCGCAGACCGGGCAGGGCTCGCCCTCGACGAGTGACTCTGCCAATCGGGGCGCCGCCGATTCGTCGAAGGCCTTGAAGGCGAGACTCTGGCGATTCCGCGCTTCGGCTGCGGCCGCTTGCGCCGCAGGGAAGGCCGAGCCCACCTCGGCCAGTTCCGCTCGCCACCGCACGAGTTCGGTCGATGCAGCGACGAGCGCTTGTCGGCCCTGCTCGCTGTCCGCCAGTGATCCGAGTTCGACGCGCTCGGCCTCGATCGGGGCGAGCCGTTCGGCGATGTCGGCCAGAGCGACCTCGCAGGCCGATTTCTCCGTCGCGAGGGCGATGGACTGTTCGTTCTTTGCTGCGAGCTCCTCGTCCACCGATGCGAGTTGGACGAAGGCCTCGCGCTTCTGGTCGTTGTCGATTCGGGCCATCACCAATGCTTCAGATGCTGCATCGGGATCGCGAAGGTCGCCCAACCCCGCTGAGTTCGATGCGGCGGCAAGCCCGTCGAGAGCGGTCTCGAGATTCGCCTTCGCCTCAGTTGCGGCATCGGCGTCGTACCGCTGGCGTCGGTGGAGCTCGAGCAACGGCACAACTTCGCGGGCCGCATCTCGTTTCGCCCGAAGGTGGTTGACCTCACCGAGCCGTTCGTCGAGATCGGCTCGTTGCGCTTCGAGCTCGACTCGCCGGTTCCAGGTTTCCACGATCGACACCGCGGCCTGATACGCCCGCTGGGCGGCCGCCGCGGCGTCGGAGAGCTCGCGGCGCTGCACTCGCATGGGCTCGAGGCGCCGGTCGAGTTCGGTGTACCGCTCCTCGAGACGGTCGAGCGTCTGGCGGTCGACGATGGTGCTCTCCGACTCGTCGGGTTCATCGATGGCGTCCGAATCTTCGTGAGCAACACCAAGTTCATCGGGGAAGGCGCCTTCGGCTGCGTCGAGCGAGCCGCGGACGGTGAAGGTGTGTTGGCGCAACTGGTCCTGAATGTCGTCGACCACCGACTTCGCGTCTTTCGATCGCGCCTTCAGTTCATCGACGACGGTGAGCCACTTGCCCGTGCCGAAAAGTTGGCGAAGCAGGGGCAAGCGCGTGGCCGTATCGGCCAGAAGGAACTGCTGGAATCGACCTTGAGGGAGCAGGACGACGCGTTCGAACTGCTTCTCGTCGAGACCGACGAGTTCGGCACATGCCCTCGACACCTTCGTCGCACCACTCTCGAGCGCATGATCATCGTTGACTCGAGTCAGAGAAGCAGTCGCCGTCACCTTGACCGGACCACCTCCGCCTCTCTTGCTCGGTCGCCATTGTTCGGGAGTGCGGGCGACCTCGTAGACGGTGTCGTTGATCTCGAATCGAAAACGAACCGAGCAAGTGGCGTCGGCATCGGCGTGCTGAGATCGAATATCGCCCTTCTCGCGAACACCGGGAACTTCGCCGTAGAGCGCATACGCCATGGCATCGAAGATGGTGGTCTTGCCTGCGCCGGTCGGACCGGTGACGACGTAGAGACCGAGATCGGCCAGTGACACGAAATCGATCGTCTGCGTTCCCGGATAGGAACCGAAGGCGGTGAACTCGAGTGAGAGTGGTTTCACTTCGTCACCTCATCGGTGATGAAGACCTTGTCGATTGCGGCCACAACGGCGTCACGTTGCAGTTCGGACAATGGTTCGTTGACGATGTCCTGCCAGAACTTCTCGGCCGCCTCCCTCGGTGAAAGAGCGGAACGGATGTCGTCGGTTGGTCCGATCGCCGTCGAAGCGCCTGCCAACTTCATGACCACATCGGTGCAAGAGGGATAGACCTCGAGCAGACGAGCCTTGGCGTCGACGACGTACGCGCCGTCGGTGAGCACCGCCTTGACGTACAACTCTCGGGCGTCGGGATAGGCGTCGGGATCGAGCAACTCGTCGATCGTCCCGGTGAGGGTGATGACACCTCGTCCCACCGGCACGGGTACCGCATCGATCGAACATGCACCCTCGGGATCCATCGAGATGAGCACGACCGATTTCGGCGCGGTCTCGGAAAAGGAATAGGCGATCGGCGTTCCCGAATAGCGGATCGCCGGATTGGCGGCGATGACCTGCGGTGTGTGGAGGTGGCCGAGTGCCACATACGAGAACCCGTCGAGCACCGCCGCCGCGACCTGGTCGGTGCCACCCACCGTCAGTTGACGTTCGGATTCAGCGGTGGTGGAACCACCCACGAACGCGTGGACCACGGCCAGCGATCGAGCGGCCGTCGACGCGTCTCGAGCGCGATCGAGGGCCAGTTGCAACACGGATTCGTGCGTGGGCTTTCGCTCGGATTCCGATAATGCCTCCTTCCATTCGGCCGGTGCGAGTTGCGGATCGAGGAAGGGAACCAGGGCGAGATCGAGCGGCCCGTCGGAGAAGTCGAGGGTGAGGAGTTCGCCGGCGCGGTCGAAACCGCCCCGCACGCAGATCCGGGCGTCGTCGGTGAGTCCGTCGAAGGCCGCCACTCGATCGGCCCCGTCGTGGTTGCCGGCAATGGCCACCACGGCGATCCCGGCGCCGTGAAAGGCCTTGAGGGTGTCGCGCCACAGCACCACCGATTCCTGGGGTGGAATCGACCGATCGAAGAGATCGCCAGCCACGACGAGGAGCTCGACCTCGTGGGCCATCGCCGTCTGGAGGAGCCAGTCGCAGAACTCCCGCTGCACATCGTGCAACGAGATGGACCCGAAACTTCGGCCCAGATGCCAGTCGGAGGTGTGGAGAATCTTCATCGCCGTCGCCGATCGTAGAGGTCGCCACCGACAGGGGTGTCGGCTTCCCTGGAAACGCATCGCACCCAAAGGAATGTGCTCGGCAGGCCCGAAAAAGGGGCTCGATGTGCATTCCGGGTCCCCGGCGAACTAAGAACCTCCTCGGACATTTCGAGGGGGCCGTCGGTGGTCGACCGGGCTTCCACATCGAGGGATGGTTTCACGTCCTTCCTGTCCCGACAGTTCGCCTCAACCATTTCGGAGAGTCACACTCCATGACAACGACGACCGACGAAGAAGAACTACTCGGTGTTGTGCTGACCCCTCGCCAGATCTGGGAACTCCTCGATCTCCTGAACGATGCACCCGGCGATGCCGATGAAGATGTGCTCGATGCCGTCGCCAACAAGCTGCGATCGCCCCGTGTCTTCACCCGCGTGAGTGCCGCTCGGTACCAGGGCCGCCTCCTCGCCATGACCTCCGACGAGCACCACGCCCTTGTCGACCTGGTCGAGAAC
>CAZMJK010000001.1:42570-42807 GCA_964566555.1 uncultured Bifidobacterium sp.
GGTCGGCGCTCGATTGGTGGGTCTGGTTCCCGATCGCACTCGCACGGGCAAGATCCGCGACTGACAGCGAACAGTCACTCGCCGAGACCCCTCACCATGGCCGACCTCGAGCTCGACGCACAGCGGAAGCGCAATTTCGACACCATCGTGCGTGTCTTCGCCGCCGTGAGCGCCGGTGACGCTGATGCACAGGTCGCCAACTACACCGACGACATCCAACTCGAGTTCCCCTTCACC
>CAZMJK010000002.1:0-284 GCA_964566555.1 uncultured Bifidobacterium sp.
GCCTGCAGTTCCTCGCTCGTGCCCTTGCGCTGCCGGGTCGACGCAGAGATATCCGGAAGCTTGATGACACTCCCTTCCGGGCGAGTGACGAGTTCACCCAACTCGCCGAGGACGTCGTTGATGCGCTGTTCAGCACTGAGGTGATCCGGGAACGCGGCGAGAACGCGACCGGCGAGAGAGATATCGCGAAGTTCGACGGTGACCCCGGCGACGTTCGTGAATGCGTTGACCACCGGGAGCAACGACTTGGTCGCCAGTGCCGGAGCTTCATCGGTGTGGGTGTA
>CAZMJK010000002.1:294-6594 GCA_964566555.1 uncultured Bifidobacterium sp.
TAGATGATCGTGTGACTGTCGGACGCCATGGCCTTTTCCGGTCGTGAGGGACTTCTGAGAACGGACCCCGACGCTAGTTCCCGGCGCGGATCGACTCCCATTTCCCGCCGGGGGAAACGTCGATGGGCCCCGCCGAAGCGAGGCCCATCTGCGAGCGGAGAGGGTGGGATTCGAACCCACGGACGGTGTTACCCGTCACCTCCTTAGCAGGGAGGCCCGATCGGCCGGACTCTGGCACCTCTCCAGATGCTGGAAAGCAACATACAGGGCGAACCCCTGCGATTTCGAATGGCGGAAGGAGGGGGATTCGAACCCCCGGAGGCTCTCACCTCGACGGTTTTCAAGACCGTTGCAATCGTCCGCTCTGCCACCCTTCCGCCCGAGATAGTAGCGACTTCCGTTAGTTCACACGATTGCGCAATTCGGTGATCCAGTCGTCGGCCTTGCGTTGCGCGTCGGCGACCTCCTGACGAACCGTGTGCGCATGATCGCCAGCGGCGGGATAGGAACCCATGAACTTCACTTCCGCATGCTTCGACTTGAGTGAGCGCAACGCGTCGGCCACGACCTCATCGTTGATGTGGCCCTCGAGGTCGATCAGGAAGCAGTAGTCGCCGAGGCCGCGTCGAGTCGGGCGCGATTCCAACTTGGTCAGGTTGATGCCTCGCGCCGCGAATTCCTGGAGGATGGAGAGCAACGAACCGGGTTCATCGGCGCGTTGGAAGACCACGATGGACGTCTTGTCGTGACCGGTGGGAGAAGGAATTGTCTTCGGAGCGACGAGCACGAAGCGAGTGGCGTTGTCGTCGTGGTCCTCGATGGCATGGGCAAGCACGTTGAGTCCGTACACCTCGGCGGCGCGAGCAGGAGCGATCGCGGCACCTGTTGCGGCGAGTTCGTCGTCGGCCTCGGCCAACATCCGTGCTGCGTCCGCGGTGGAATTCGACGCTTCGGCGGTGGCGTTGGGCAGATTCGCGTTCATGTACTTGCGACTCTGGGCGAGCGCATGCGGATACGACCAGATCTGCGTGACGTCATCGAGAGTGACCCCGGGACGGGCCATCAGGTCGAGGTGGATCGGCAGCACGATCTCCCGCTGAATGAGGAGGTCGGAGTCGAAGGCGAGCGCATCCTGAGTGATGTTGACCGTTCCCTCGATGGCGTTCTCCAGCGCGAGGAACGCGTAGTCCACCTTCCCGTCCTCGGCGGCGCTCAACACACTCGCGAAGGTGTCGAGGGGGCGGAGGTTGGCCGTGGCGAGGTCGGCCTGGCTCAACAACGCCTGCTCGGAGAACGTGCCGACGGGGCCGAGGAAGGCGATCGTTCGTCGAGTCCAGTCGGTGCTCGGGGGTGCTGCTGCGGATGAGGTCACGATGGGCGAGGATAGGGGAATGGACGCCGAAGCTCTGAGTGAGTTGTTGGAAGGGGTGCAAGGCGGCGAGGTCAGCCCAGACGAAGCGCTCGTCGCACTGCGACGCTTGCCGTTCGCCGATCTGGGATTCGCCAAGGTCGATCACCACCGCACGCTGCGCCAGGGTCTGGCGGAAACTGTGTACGCGCCGGGCAAGGCTCCCGACCAGTGCGCCGCGATCGTCGCCGAGTTGCTCGCTCAGCCCGGGTCGGCGCCGGTGCTCTTGTCACGGGCCTCCTCGGAGCAGGTGGCGGCGGCGTTGTCCGGATCCGATGGGGGACTCGTCATCGAGGCCGGCAGTGGGGGTGGCACTGATCCTCGAGCGGCGCGACTGCACACGGTGGTCTGGCGGGCGGCCGCCGAACGTCGGGAGCGGGTCGCGGTCGTGACCGCGGGAACCGCCGATCTCCCTGTCGCAGATGAATGCGCAGCGACACTTTTCGCTCATGGCATCCGACCGCTCCGCATCACCGATGTGGGCGTGGCCGGACTGCATCGGATCCTCGATGCGGTCGACGAACTGGCGGCGGCCGAAGCGGTCGTGGTCGTCGCCGGGATGGAGGGCGCGTTGGCCAGCGTCGTCGGAGGACTCGTCGCCGCTCCGGTCGTCGCAGTACCGACCTCGGTCGGGTACGGCTCATCGATGGAGGGTCTCACCGCATTGTTGGGGATGCTGGCGTCGTGTGCCTCGGGTCTGACCGTCGTCGGGATCGATAACGGCTTCGGTGCCGCAGTCGCCGTCATGCGCATGTTGAACACAAGAGTCGCAGAGTCCACCGATGTCTGAGCACTCACACGGGCATTCACACGATCACGAGCATTCGCACGACCATGTTCATGGTCACGAGTCGGTGGAGGGGCCAGTGGCATGGGAGGGCGTGACGCTCGCCGCTCCCACCGATCGTTCTGATGGAGAACGCACGGTGGCGTGGTTCCACTGTTTCTCCGGGATCGCCGGAGATATGGCACTCGGATCCTTGATCGACGCCGGCGCCGATGTCGACGAGATCCGATCGCTTCTGGGGCGACTCCCGATTGGTGGTTGGTCGTTGGAGACCGAGACGGTGCTTCGATCGGGAATCGCAGGAACCAAGGTGCACGTGGGTGCGGAGTCATCGCCTCCGGCGCGTTCGGCCGCCGAAGTGGCGCAGATCGTCGCTGATGCGACGTTGCCCGATCGAGTGCATCGCCGAGCGCTCGCGACCTTCCGCGCACTGGCAGAGGCGGAGGGAAAGCTGCACAGTCAGCCACCGGCATCGGTTCACTTCCATGAAGTGGGAGCGATCGACGCAATCGTGGATGTGGTCGGCACGTGCATCGCACTCGAACTCCTCGGCGTCGACGAGGTTGCATCGTCACCCGTCGCCGATGGTCTCGGCACGGTGCGGGCCGCGCATGGCGTCCTTCCGGTTCCGGTACCGGCGGTGGTCTCCCTTCTCGCCAACGCGCCGACCTACGGACTCGATATCCCGCGCGAACTCACCACCCCGACGGGTGCGGCACTACTCGCCGCAAACGTCGTGCAATGGGGTCCGATGCCGGCGATGACGATCACCTCCACCGGATTCGGCGCCGGAAGTGCCGATCTCGGAGACCGACCGAACCTGACCCGTGTCGTCATCGGTCGGCGAACGGACTCCCCGTCGGTGCCGGGCCAGGCCGTCATGCTCCTAGAGGCGAACGTCGACGACGTCACCGGTGAGACCTTGTCCTATGCCATCGACGCGATCCTCGAGGCCGGAGCCCATGACGCGTGGCTCACGCCGATCGTGATGAAGAAGGGCCGCCCCGCTCACACGGTGAGCGCGCGCGTGGAGTTGGCGCAGGTGGATGTCGTGCGCAACGTGATGGTTCGCGAAACGGGAACGATGGGAGTCCGCGGAGTGCAACTCGAACGATGGCCCCAGTCCCGGGAGTTCGATGCGGTCGAGATCGATGGCCATTCGATTCGAGTGAAGGTGACTGCCGGACGAGTGAAGGCGGAGCACGATGACGCCGCCCGCGTTGCCAGAGCGATCGGTCAACCCGTTCGTGAAGTTGCTCGGCGCGCAGAGGAAGCGTGGAGAGCGAACCGTTAGTTCGTGTGAAGGATCACGTCGGCGCGATTGACACCGGCGATCACGTTGCTGGCCGAGACACCCGCGGGTGAGAGGAGCTCGAGGCGGGTCACACCGCGATCGAGAAGACACTCGAGCACGGCGGCAACCTCGAGACGGGCCAGGGCGGCGCCGAGGCAGAAGTGCGCACCGAATCCGAACGCGAGGTGATGATTGGGTGAGCGCCCCACATCGAACTGATCGGCGGTGGGACCGAACTCCGACTCATCTCGATTCGCCGACGCGTACACCATCACGACCGGGTCACCGGCACGGATCTGCTGCCCGCCGAGCACGGTGTCGACTGCGGCGGTTCGCATGAAATAGATGACGGCGGTCGTCCATCGGAGGATCTCCTCGACCGCGCTGGGAATGAGCGAGCGATCGGCCACGAGTCGAGCCCACTGATCGGGGTTCTCGGCGAGCGCGACCAGCCCGCCACTGATCGTGTTGCGGGTGGTTTCGTTCCCGGCGACGAGGATCTGGTTGAGAAACATCGCGAGTTCGTCATCGGTGAGACGGTCTCCGTCGATCTCGACACTCGACAGCATCGAGATCACGTCATCGCGCGGTTCGATCCGAGACGTCGAAACGAGACGCATGAGTTCGGCCATCATCTCGGCGTTCAGTCGGTTCTTGAGTTCCTCGTTGTTGAAGATCTCGGTTCCGGGAATCGACGCTTCGGACCAATCCCACACCTTGTCCCATTCGCTCTCGGGGAGTCCGAGTAGCTGTGCGATGACCTGCACCGGGAGCGGAACGGCCAGGGGAGCCACGATCTCGACCGGCTGATCGAGCGGGAGCTTGTTGACGAGAGCCTTAGCGGCAGCCCGCACCGAGTCATCGAGTGTTCGCACCACTTTCCGACCGAACGCGGGCTGCACGAGATTGCGATAGCGCGTGTGATCGGGTGGATCGGTGTGCATCTCGAACGTGAGGATCCCTTTCGCTGATCGGTAGGTGTCCGGTGAGGTCGAGACGGCCATGCACTCGGCGTGGCGACTCGCGACCCAGAACCCCTGAGTGGCGTTCCATGCCACTGGGTTCTCCGCTCGGAGCTTCGCGTAGATGGGGAAGGGATCATCGACGTCGAGTGTGAAGCCGAGGAAGAGATCGGTCAGCGGTTCATGGACTTTGCCGGTGCTCGTCTCTGCGTCACTCATTGGTACCCCCAAGTGTGTAGCGGTGAGTGTGGCCGTTCGATCCGGCTTCCGCAAGACTGTCGCCATGACAGATGCTTCTTCGACGGACCGCCTCTATTTTCGTCAGTTGCTGGCCGGACGTGACATCGCGGTCGCAGATCCACTGGCTCGACAGATGGTCAACTTCGTCTATCTCATCGGTGATCGGGAGACGGGCGAGGCTCTTGCGATCGATCCCGCTTACGACGTCCAAGGCATCGTGGACATCCTCGAGGCCGACGGAATGCACCTCACCGGTGTGCTCGCTACCCACTACCACCCCGACCATGTGGGTGGGGAGATGATGGGGTGCTCGATCGAGGGCGTCCACGAACTGCTCGACATCGTGTCCGTGCCGGTGCATGTGCAATCAGCCGAGGCGGAATACGTGCGCAAGGTCACCAACCTCACTGATGCCGATCTCGTCACGCACGCAAGCGGTGATCGCGTCATGGCCGGAGGAATCCCGGTCGAACTGATCCATACGCCGGGCCATACCCCGGGCAGCCAGTGCTTCATGGTCGACGGCGCACTCGTCTCGGGCGACACGTTGTTCCTCGAAGGCTGCGGCCGCACGGATCTTCCCGGGGGTGACCCCATCGCGCTCTACGAGAGCCTCACGCAGAAGTTGGCCAAGGTTCCCGATGACTCGATCCTGTTCCCGGGCCATCTCTATTCGGCCGCACCATGTGCCTCCATGGGCGAGACTCGCCAGACGAATTTCGTGTTCCGACCCAAGACCCCGGAGCAATGGTTGGCTATGTTTGGCCGCTGAAGTTGGAGCTCGGGCAGCGGGCGACGTTCAGGGGGAATCGATGCGTACACGAACATCGCGACTTGGAGCACTCGTGCTCGCAACAATGCTCGTCGTTGGAGCAGCGGCGTGTGGCGGTTCTTCGTCGTCGAAGCCGTCGGAGCCGATCGACTTCTCCAAGCCCGGCCCCTACCAGGTGGGGATCACCACCTTCGATATGGGCGATCGCATCGCGTACGCGTTCTACCCGGCCGACTCCAATCGGCTGAGTGAAGGCACGAAGGTCACGTCGTACAGTTCCGGAACGGCGTTCCCCGAAGCATTGCGAGCCGCAATTCCCAAGGAATTGGTGCAGGAAGTCCCGATCTCGGCGACCAAGGACGCGCCGATCGCCACTGACGGCCCGTTCCCCGTGTTGATCCACAGCCACGGCTTTGGTGGCTATCCCCAGTTCGCGTCGCAACATCTCATCCAACTCGCGTCGTGGGGCATCGTTTCCGCCGCTCCTGATCACATCGAGCGCGATCTGGCGGCGAACTCCCTCGGCAAAGTGGTTCGAGGGGAGCAGGATGTCGAAGATCTCCGCAATGTGCTCAAGCGCCTCGAGAAGGAGAACGCGTCCGGCATCTTCAAGGGCGCGTTGAATCTCGATCAGGTCGCGGCGGAAGGACACTCGGCCGGAGGCGGAGCAGCCGGCAAGTTCGCGTACGACCCGGCCGTCAAGACCTTCATCGGCCAAGCCCCTGTGCCGCCTGTGAAGGTCCCGTCGGGTGCATCGAGCGCCGAGCTGCTCGCGGTGTACGCCGCAACTCCGCCGCCGGCGAAGCCGTCGATGATCATCGCGGGAGCAGTCGACAT
>CAZMJK010000002.1:6608-7408 GCA_964566555.1 uncultured Bifidobacterium sp.
AATGGTTGGCTCCGCCGAAGCGACTCGCGGTGCTGGCGAAGGCCGGCCACAACGCGTTCACCGACATCTGCGCGCCGATTCGTGCCCAGGGTGGCCTTATGCAGTACTCGGGCAAGTTGCCGGCACCCGACAATCTTCTGAAACTCGGTGAGGACGGTTGCACGAAGGACAACCTCGACACTGCGACGGGTTACTCGATCATCAACCAGCTGACGATCGCGCAGCTCCGATACGTCTTTGGTATCGACAAGACCGACGTCTCGTTGTCATCGGACTATCTCAATTCGATGTATCCGGGAGTGTTGGCCGAGTACCAATACGTGAAGTGATCCTCGCGAGCGCGGGAGTTCAGTACACGTCAGTTCGCCGATGATCGATCGCCGGAAGGCGCCTGCGTACTGAGGTCTGGAACTCCGTATCGAAGTCGACGACGATCACGGAGTCTCCCTCCGGGCCGGCGTCGGCGAGAACGCGGCCCCATGAATCGATCACGAGAGCGTGCCCGTACCGGTCGATCCCGTCCGGACTGGTACCCCATTGCGCCGGAGCGAGGACCATCAACTGATTCTCGATGGCTCTGGCCCGAAGGAGGACCTCCCAATGGTCCGGACCGGTGGACGCGGTGAACGCTGCCGGGACGACGATGAGGTCGGCTCCCAGGTTCATCTCGGCACGAAAGAGTTCCGGAAACCGAAGGTCGTAGCAGATGGTGAGGCCCACCCGAATCTGTCCGATGGCGTCATCGGCGACGCGAAGAGCGACCACCGACGGAGCATCACCACGCGAGAACGTGTCTGATT
>CAZMJK010000002.1:7436-36581 GCA_964566555.1 uncultured Bifidobacterium sp.
CATCGACATCGACGTCGAAGAGGTGCATCTTGCGGTAGGTGCCGGCGATCGAGCCGTCGCCATCTATGGCAACAGTGGTGTTGTGAAGTCGATCGTTGTGACGTTCGATGAAGGAGCCGGCGATGAGCGCACAGCGGTGGGTCTGAGCGATCTGGCGCGCCCATGTGATCGTGGGACCATCGAGCGGTTCCGCGGCGTCTCTCATGATCGACGTTCGATTCAGCGAGGCGAAGAGTTCGGGGAGGACGACGAGATCGGCACCCTGTTCGACTGCTGACCGAATCGCCAGTTCGGCTCGCGCCAAGTTGTCCGACTGAACCGGTGAGCAGTGCAACTGCACCGCGGCGACCTTCATGGCCAGACCGTATCGTTCACTCCACCGGCGGGGCAGGAGCGCGCCACTCGTCGCGTCCGGCGCGAACCTCGGTGGCCGACACCGGATGGTGGACGGGATCGGTGTCGAGGATCACGACCGTGACTCCGCTCGGAGGGTCGGCCGAGGGGCTCTCTCCAGGCAGCGGCCAGGGCGGGCGAGCGGCGAGGGCCACGACCGGCAGTCGACGCAGAGCGGCGTCTCGACCTTCGACATCGCCGTACCAGACGGGGTCGAGTACCTGATGCCATTTGTCGGCACCGAGGATGACCACGTCGTACCCGTCGGCGATATCGGCCAGAAGGCTGTCGGGTGTGGTGACGACGCCGAGGCGGGTGTCACCGCTGGCGATCGCCGTCAGTTCGGCGACGCGGTCGGCGATCGGAGAAAGGCGAGCGTCGTCCTTACCGAGGGTTCGGGCCGAGAGTGCGAAGTCGACCCGAGTCAGCTCGAGTTGAGCGAGCGCGGTCTGGGCAAGGTGGACATGAGCGATCGTCGGCGGATCGAACGAACCGGGGTAGACCCCACGTCGCTCCGATTTCCGATCGCCACCCACGGACCGAGGCTAGCGATCGTGGGAGACTCGCACCCATGCGAAGTCCGTTCCTTCACCCCTTTGCTCGTCCGGGCGCTGCAGCCGAGGAGTTCATCACCATTTCCCGTGGCGAAGGCGCGCTGGTGTGGGATGACCACGACAACGAGTACATCGACGCGCTGGCGAGTCTCTGGTACTGCAACGTGGGGCACGGACGCTGGGAAATCGTCGATCATGTGGCCTCCCAGATGGCGGTGTTGGAGAACTACAACACGTTCGACATCTTCACGAATGAAACCGTCGAGACGTTCGCCGCTTTCGTCGCCGCTGCGTCACCCATGGACGATTGCCGCATCTTTTTCACATCGTCGGGGTCGGAGGCAGTCGAGACGGCGCTCAAACTCGCGAGGCTCACACATTCACTGAAGGGCAATGCGGAGAGGAACGAGTTCGTTGGGCGCGAGAACTCGTATCACGGAGTTGCCTACGGCGGCGTCTCGGTGCAGGGACTGCCTCTCAACCAACAGCATTTCGGACCGTTGCTCGATGTCGTTCATCGAGTCGGAGCCCACGACATCGATGCCATCGAGCAGTTGTTCGCGCAGTCGGGTACTCGAATCGCGGCGGTGATCACCGAACCGGTGCAGGGTGCCGGCGGAGTGCATCCACCGGTCGAGGGGTACCTCAAGCGATTGCGAGAACTCTGCGATCAGCATGGAGTGCTGCTGATCTTCGACGAGGTCATCACCGGATTCGGACGACTCGGTTCCTGGTTCGCGGCCTCGCACTACGACGTGGTTCCCGACATGATCACGTTCGCAAAGGCGTGCACATCGGGGTATCTGCCGTTGGGTGGCGTCATCGTCGGCGAGGCGGTTCTGGACGTCCTCGAAGCCGATCCCACGTTCATCCTTCGTCACGGCTACACCTATTCGGGCCACCCATCGGCCTGCGCCGCGGCCCTTGCGAACACGGCGATCCTCATCGAAGACGACTTGTTCTCCCGGGTGCCGGCGATCGCAGAGCGAATCGGTGGAGGTCTGAGTCGATTGGTGGAAACCGGAGCGATCACCGAATCCAGGGGTGTCGGCGGAATCTGGAGTGCGGAATTGCACCCGACCATGCCGGCGCCTGCGGTGCGCGACGAAATGCTGAAGCTCGGTGTCATCGCTCGGCCGATAGGGGCCTCGGTGATCGCCTTCTGCCCACCACTCGTGGCCAGCGACGCGCAACTCGATCGATGTGTCGCGGCCCTCGAGGAAGCGATCGCACGACGTTCCTGACGAACCCTTGAGGAACGTCAGTGACGACGTCCGCGATCGAGTCGTTCAGAGCGAGGCGAGTGCAGCCTCGAGCGTGATGGGTGGGACGCCGAGGGCGTCGGCAACCGCAGGGTTCACGACGGCACCGCCGGCGATGTTCAGTCCGGCGGCCAGCGCAGGATCACGGCGCACCGCCTCGGCCGCGCCCAATCGAGAGAGTTCGGCGAGATAGGGAAGTGTGGCGTTCGTGAGGGCATGGGTCGATGTGTGGGGCACCGCTCCAGGCATGTTGCCCACTGCGTAGTGCACGACGCCGTGGCGTTCGAACGTCGGCTTCGAGTGGGTGGTCTCGTGTGAGGTTTCGATGCACCCGCCCTGATCGATCGCAATATCGATCACGACCGCTCCGGGTTTCATCGAGCGGATCATGTCGTCACTCACCACCATCGGTGCTCGACCACCGGGGACGAGAACGGCACCGATCACGAGATCGGCTTCCGCTACCGAACGTTCGACGGCGCCGCGATTGGAGGTGATGGTGGTGATGCGACCCATTTGAATTTGATCGACGTGGCGCAGGCGATCGATGTTCTTGTCGAGCAGGTCGACTTCGGCTTCGAGACCGGCGGCCATCCATGCCGCGTTCCACCCGACGTTTCCGGCGCCGAGCACGACGACCCGCGCTGGTCGAACGCCCGGTGCGCCGCCGAGGAGCACCCCGCGACCACCGTTGTGACGTTCGAGGAAATGGGCGCCGATCTGCACGCTCATCCGGCCGGCGACCTCGCTCATCGGTGCAAGCAGCGGGAGCGATCCATCGGCGAGTTGCACGGTCTCGTAGGCGAAGGCGGCGACACCGCTTGCGGTGAGGGCGTTGGCCACGTTCGGATAGGCCGCGAGATGGAGATAGGTGAACAGCACGAGCCCGGGGCGGAAGTACCCGAACTCTGATGACAGCGGTTCCTTGACCTTGCAGATGAGATCGGCCCGTTCCCAGACCTCGGCAGCGTTGGTGACGATGGTGGCGCCGGCGGCCACGTACGCCGCATCGGGGATGGACGAGTCGGCACCAGCGTCGTGTTCGATGAGGACCTCGGCCCCGATGTGGAGAAGTTCGCGAACGCCGTCGGGCGTGATGGCGACTCGGTGCTCCTCCTCCTTCACCTCACGGGGGATTCCCACGGTCAGCGGTGGTGAGGAGTGGGAGGTCATGACAGTGCAACTGGCGTTCCGGCGGCGGACAGGATGTCGATCGCTTCGGTGAGGGCGATGCGGACGATTCGCTCGATCTCGTCGAATTCGGCTTGACCAGAGATCAGCGGAGGTGCGACCTGGATGACGGGATCGCCTCGATCGTCGGCTCGGCAGACGAGACCGAGTTCGAGCAGTCGCTTCGACAGGTGCCCGCGCAACAGGAGTTCGGCTTCGTCGGGAGTGAAGGTCTCTCTCGTCGCAGCGTTCTTCACCAGTTCGATTCCGTAGAAGTACCCCATGCCGCGAACATCACCGACGATCGGAAGATCGCGAAGTCGCTCGAGGGTCGATCGGAACGCGGCTTCATTGGCCAGCACATGTTCGATGAGCCCCTCGTTCTCGATGATGTCGAGGTTGGCCAGAGCGACCGCGCAACTGACGGGATGACCGGCGAAGGTGAACCCGTGGAGAAAGGAGACTCCCTGTTCCATGAATGGTCCCGCGATCCGGTCGCTCACGATCATCGTGCCGAGAGGTGAATACCCCGAGGTGAGACCTTTGGCGGAAGTGATGATGTCGGGGACATAGCCGAGGCGATCGCAGGCGAACAGTGAACCGAGACGACCCCACGCGCAGATCGTCTCGTCACTGATCATCAGGATGCCGTAGCGGTCACAGATCTCTCGTACCCGAGCGAAGTAGTCCTCGGGTGCGGTGAAACATCCTCCGGCGTTCTGCACCGGTTCGACGAAGACGCAGGCAACCGTTTCGGGCCCTTCGCGGAGGATCATCGTCTCGATGTCATCGGCACAACGAAGAGTGCATGCCGATTCGGTGGCACACATCGTGCAGCGGTAACGGTTGGTGTTGGCGGCGCGACCGACGCCCGGAACGAGCGGCTCGAACATCTGACGGAAGGCGGGAACTCCGGTGAGCGAGAGCGCGCCCATGGTCGTCCCGTGATAGGCGAGATACCGCGTGATGGCCTTCGTGCGCAGAGGTTCGCCGCGCAACTTGAAGTACTGACGAGCCAGCTTCCAGGCCGACTCCACCGCTTCCCCACCTCCGGTGGTGAAGAACACCCGATTCAGATCCCCGGGAGCCTTGGTCGCGAGTCGGGTGGCGAGTTCGATGGCGTTCGGGTGGGCATAGGTCCAGATGGGGAAGTACTCGAGGGTGGCACCCTGCTTCGCCGCGGCCTCCGCGAGTTCCACTCGTCCATGGCCGACCTGCACGGTGAACAGGCCGGAGAGTCCGTCGAGATAACGCTTCCCCTCGACGTCCCAGACCCAACAGCCTTCGCCGCGCTCGATGATGGGAGCACCGCCGTCTCCGGGGTCCAGCCGACTGAAATGTCCCCAGAGATGGGACTGAGCGAGCTGACGGAGTTCCGCAGGGGTCCGGCTCATGAAGTGCTCCCAGAAGTGGTCGGTGCGGGGATTCTTGTCCGGCCACGGCCGCTGAGCAATCACAACCGGTGGGAGTCGCCCCGGTGGACCTCAGGAGATGGACCGAACCGAGGAATCCTCGGTGACGCCGGCCAGCTTTCGGGAACGACGGTTGCCGGCGAGAACCACGGCGATCGCAAGTGCACCGCTGATCAAGAGGATCGCCGTCGAGAACACATTGATCTGCACGGGCACCTTCGACCGCTTCATATTCCAGATCTGGATGGGGAAGGTGTTCTCCAAGCCCGAGTTTAAGTAGGTGATGATGAAGTCATCGAGCGACAGGGCGAAGGTGAGCAATGCCGCGGCGACCACTCCCGGTGCGATCAGTGGAAGTGTGATCTTGCGGAAGGTGCGAAACGATGACGCTCCGAGGTCGAGCGAGGCCTCTTCGAGCCGCCAGTCGAAACCACGGATTCGAGCGCGCACGGTGATGGCGACGTAACTCACGGAGAACATCACCTGGGCGATCACGATCGTGATGAAGCCGCGTGACCAGTTGATCGATACGAACAGCGTGAGGAGCGAGAAGCCGAGCACGACCTCGGGCATCGTGAGGGGGAGGATGAGTATCGCGCCGAGAACGCCTTTGGCACGGAACTTGTACTTGACCATGGCGAGTCCCATGAGGGTTCCGAGGATCGTGGCGATCACCGTCACCGTGACTGCGATCTTGAGACTGAAGATCAAGGCATCGGTGAGTTCGGAGTACTTGAACGGATCACTCCACGCAGCGAGTGAGAAATTGTTCCACTTGTAGTTGTACTTGCCGACCGGCTCGTTGAACGAATACACGACAGTGACGAGGATCGGTGTGAAGAGGAACAGGAACCCGATTGCAGCCCATACCCACAGCGACACCCGTCCGAAGGCGCGAATCCACCGAGCCGAGCTCACGCGATCTCCTCGGTTCCGAGGAGGCGCGCATAGATGAGCACGCCGATCAGGATCATGGCCATGAGCATGAAGGAGAGCGCTGAGAGTTCCGGCCGAAAGAACTCTTTTCCGAAGTTCTTCTCAATGATGTTGCCGATCATCACGGTTCGGTCCGATCCGAGCATTTCGGAGTTCACGAAATCACCCGCGGCGGGGATGAACGTGAGGAGGGTTCCGGCGAAAAGGCCGGGAAGTGAGAGGCGCAACGTGATCTTGCGGAATGCCCGTGCCGGAGAGGAATAGAGATCGGCGGCGGCGTCGAGTAGTCGACGATCGATCTTCTCGAGGCTCACGTAGATGGGCAGCACCATGAAGGGAAGGAAGTTGTAGGTGAGGGCGGCGACCACGGCGAACGGCGAACCGAGGATGCTCTGGCTCTCGTTGAGGATGCCGACGGAGCGAGAGAACGAGGCAACAGGGCCACCGTCGAACAACAAGACCTTCCACGACAGGGTGCGAACGAGATAGGTGACGAAGAAGGGCAGGACGACGAGCGCAAGGAAGAAGTTCTTGAATCGCCCGCCCTTCGTCGCGATCACATACGCGAGCGGATACCCGATGAGAACCGCCGAAACGGTGGCGATGGTGGCGTACACGAACGTTCGCACGATCACCGTGGAGTTGTCGGAGATCACGGTCGTGTAGTTCGAGAACCCATCACCTTGGAGTGAGAGTCGCCCAAGACTGAAGAGCGGGATGATGAAGAAGATCAGTAGCCAGAGCCCGCCCGGTGCGATGAGCAGCCAGGGGGTGAACCACCGCCGCGCCGACACGCTGTTGTCGTCGTCACCGCGTTCACGGCGAGTTCGACGAGCGCGCGTCGGCGAGGCAGTGGCGGTCATTGCGTTGCGCTACTGCTCGGTTGCAGCGACGAAGGCGCGTTCGACTTCCTCGGCCACTTCGGGACTGATGACGTCGAACTCGTAGAGCGGTGGCGTTGCCGGTGGAACGATGAATGGACTCGACTTCGCCGCCGCCGTCATGTAGTTCTCCGCTCCGGTTACGGGAGGGATGTACATGATGCTCTCGTAGAGAGGACCGGCCACGGCCGGGTCGTACACGTAGTTGAGCAATTTGGCTGCACCCTCGGGGTTCTTCGCCCCGACGGGGATCATGGCGTTGTCGACCCAGAGCATTCCGCCCTGGCTGGGGATGACCCATTCGAGTCCGGGGTTGTCGGCCTGCATCTGTGCCACATCGCCCGACCACGCCACTGCGATCCATGTGTCCTTCGTGGCGAGATCCTCGGTGTAACTGTTGCCGGTGACCTTCTTGAACTGTCCGGCGTCTCGTGCCTTGCTGATCTTGTCGACCGCAGCGAGCATCTGGGCGGTGGTTCCGGTGCTCGGATTGTTGCCCATGCCCAGCATCGTGAGACCGACCGTGTCACGCATCTCGTCGAGGATCGTGACCTTCCCCTTGAACTTGGGGTCGAAGATCGCGTTGACGTCGGTGATCTTCCCACCGACCTTGTCGGGCCAGTAGGCGAGTCCGGTCTGACCCACCGACCATGGGATGGACTTCGTTCGTCCCGGATCCCACGACGGGTTGGAGAGTCTGGAGATCACGTTCTTCTTGTTCGGGAACGCAGCGGTGTCGAAGGGCTGCACCAAGTTGGCGCCGATGTACGCCGCAGCATTCCACGACGTGAGCACGATGATGTCGGCACCGATGCCCTTCCCCTTCTCGAGGGTGGCTTGGTACTTGGTGTTGAACGACTCGTTGCCGTCGATGCTGTTCTTGTAGTCCACCTTGATGCCGGTGGTGTCGGTGAAGCCCTTGAGCGTTGCCGACGTGCTCGGTTCATCACCTTCGATGTAGAGCGGCCAGTTCAGCATGGTGATGCTGTTACTGCTGCCCCCGCCGCTCGACGAACCCGAACTGCACGCAGCGAGAAGGGTCGGGCCCACGGCGAGACCACCGAGCGCAAGACCTCCCATGCCGAGGAATCGACGACGAGAGGTGCGATGTTGCGTCATCGCTTCGAGTAGTTGCGGATCGAGTGGCTTCGTCATGGTCATTCCTCCAATTGGGTAGAAGTGGTCTCTGCTTGAAGTATCAGTTCTCGACAACGATGTCGTCGAGCGTCAGTGGTTGATTTGGCGCATCGGGCAGGACGCATACGGCTGATGACGACCACGTTGCCCACACGGCATCACCCGGTCGCAGGAGCGGGAGATCGGCATCGGGGTCGATGTTGGCGATGATCGGCGAATCGTCGGGGGCACGCAGGGCGAGTCGTACGGTCGGACCCTGAAATGTCAGGTCGGTGACGGTGGCCCGGACCGATTGTGTTCCGGAGCCGCCATTGGTGGAGAGGGTGGTTGGTTCCTCGACGGAAATGGCGATTCGCTCAGGGCGGACCATGAGTGTGACCGCCGAATCGGCCGAGACCGACGGGTCGGCACAGGTCCCGGAGAAGGTCGAACCGCCGAGGGCCGTGACGATTGCGCTCGAACCGGAACGGTGGGTGACACGCGCCGGCCACAGATTGGCCTGTCCGATGAATCCGGCGACGAAGGCCGTGGCCGGATTGTCGTAGATCTCGGGGGGGGGCCCGATCTGCTAGACGCGGCCTGCGGACATCACTGCGATGCGATCGCTCATGGTGAGCGCCTCTTCCTGATCATGGGTCACGTAGACGAACGTGATCCCCACCTCGCGTTGAATCCGCTTCAACTCGAACTGCATCGCATGTCGGAGTTTGAGGTCGAGGGCACCGAGCGGCTCGTCGAGGAGGAGTGCCTTCGGCAGATTGACCAGCGCTCGCGCAAGGGCGACCCGTTGCTGCTGTCCACCTGAGAGTTGGGCGGGTCGGCGGCTGGCGAATTCGGTGAGCCGCACGACGTCCAGCATCTCGGTGACCTGTCGCGCGATCGAGGCTTTGTCGACCTTCTTCGACTGCGGGCCGAACGCCACGTTGTCGAACACGTTCATATGTGGGAACAACGCGTACTGCTGGAACACGGTGTTCACGTCGCGTTTGTTGGGCGGCACGTGGGAGACGTCGACGCCATCGAGCCGAATCGACCCGGTCGTCGGCTGCTCGAATCCCGCGATCATTCGCAGCGTGGTGGTCTTTCCACAGCCGGATGGGCCGAGCAGAGAGAAGAACTCGCCCTGACGAATCGAGAAATCGGCATCGTCGACCGCGACGAAGTCGCCGAATCGCTTCACGACATGATCGATCTCGATGACTGCGGGGTTGGAGTCGTCCGCAGTGGGAGCCGTCATCGCAGGCACGTTCTCTGTCAGCTCTCACCCCTCCGCGGTCTCGGGCGCTCCATCGCGGGGCCCGTTCGGATGGGAAAGGATCACAAGAAATCGAGTCCTCCGCAAGAATCCACCGGTGGCGATCGGGTGAACGGTCGATGACGAGCTCGGGACCCTGCGATTCTGGGACAATCCCTTGCGGATTCCGCTGCCGTGGCCCACGATGCGGCAGGCGAAATCGGCGTCCCGATCCGAGGATCAGTGGGCTCGAGGAAACCTTGGAGAATCGAGGAGTCGATATGGCCAATCTCAATTTCATCGGCGGCCGATGGGTGGCGGCGCAGGGCGGTGCGACCGACGAGGTCGTGGCCCCGGCGACGGGCCAGGTGATCGCAACCGTGCCCTCGAGCGGCGGGGCCGACGTCGATGCCGCCGTGGCTGCCGCCACCGCGGCGTTCGCCGACTGGGGCACCGCCACGCCCCGCGCCCGATCCGAGGCCCTGCTGACCCTCGCCGATCGCCTCGAGGCGAACATCGACGAGTTGAAAGCCATCGAAGGAGAGAACGTCGGGAAGCCGGTCTCGATCATCGACTTCGAGTTCGACCTCACGATCGACAATCTTCGATTCTTCGCCGGTGCGGCACGAACGATGGATGCGCAGGCCGCCGGTGAGTACATGGACGACCACACCTCGATGCTGCGCCGTGATCCGTTGGGCGTCGTCGCGGGGATCGCTCCGTGGAACTATCCGCTCAACATGGCGATCTGGAAGATGGGGCCAGCGTTGGCGACGGGGAACACGTTCATCCTCAAGCCATCGGAATTGACTCCGTTGACTGCGTTCCGTCTCGCGGAACTCACCGATGGAATACTCCCGCCCGGAGTGTTCAACGTTGTCGTCGGGCAGGGCGAAACGGCGGGTGACGCAATCGTTCGCCATCCCGGGATCGCGATGCTGTCTCTCACCGGCGACGTGTCGACGGGAAAGATGATCGCGCGCAATGCGGCCGACACGTTGAAGCGGGTGCATCTCGAACTCGGAGGCAAAGCACCGGTCGTGGTGTTCGACGACGCCGATATCGAATCGCTCGTGGCCACGCTCACCGAGACCGGGTACTACAACTCGGGTCAGGACTGTACGGCCCCCTGTCGTGTGATCGCCGGTCCTCGCGTCTTCGAGGATCTCGTGAGCGGACTCGAAGCATCGGTCGGAGCGCTCGTCACCGGCGACCCGAATGCCTCAGAGACGAACGTCGGGCCCGTGATCTCGGCCGCGCAGCGCGATCGGGTCGACGGAATGGTGAACCGCGCCGTCTCGGACGGAGCGCGAGTCGTCGTCGGCGGCGCAACTCTCGATCGTCCCGGCTTCTTCTACGCGCCGACCGTGGTCGCCGATCCAGCGCAATCCTCCGAACTCGTTCAGCGTGAAGTTTTCGGCCCCGTCATCAGTGTGCAGCGATTCGACGACGAGTCACAGGCGTTGGAGTGGGCCAACGATGTCGATTACGGGCTCGCTGCTTCGGTGTGGACTCGCGACGTTGGGCGAGCGATGCGCATGTCGCGGTCGTTGAGATTCGGCACCGTGTGGGTGAACGATCACATTCCGATCGTCTCGGAGTTTCCCCATGGCGGTTTCAAGAACAGCGGGTATGGCAAGGACATGTCGAAGTATGCGCTCGAGCATTACACCGAGCTCAAACACGTCATGATCAAACATTGATCCGAACTGGATCGTTTCGCTCCAGAGGTGAGTCTCATGTCCGAAGTTGTGCAAATAGAAGTACGTGGCCGCGTCCTCATCATTCGGCTCGAACGAGAAGAGAAACGCAATGCGATTGATGTCGCGGTCGCCGAGGGTATCGACGCCGGGTTGAATCGGCTCGAGGACGACCCCGAACTCTGGGCGGGGGTGATCACCGGCACGACGTCGGTGTTCTGCGCGGGAACCGATATGCGCGCGGGGATCCACTCGACCGAACGTGGTGGTCAATACGGAGTGATTCGTCGTCATCGGACGAAACCACTCATCGCCGCGGTGGAAGGAGCGGCCTTGGGCGGTGGGTTCGAGGTCGTGTTGTCATGTGATCTGGTCGTGGCGTCGAAGACCGCCGAATTCGGTCTGCCCGAGGTGAAGCGCAGCCTGGTTCCGATCTGTGGCGGGCTCTTCCGGGCGCCCAAGGCGTTGCCTCGCAATGTGGCTCGTGAGCTTCTCCTCACCGGCGACTCCATCGATGCGAAGCGGGCCTACAAGTTGGGTTTGGTCAGTGTGCTCTCGGCCGCTGGTGGTGCACTCGATGACGCAGTCGCTCTCGCCGAACGCATCTGTGAGAACGGTCCCGTCGCAGTGCGGGAGACCATGCGATTCCTCGCTTCACTCGATGCTCCCGACGAGGCGCATGGTTGGGAGGAGACCCTCGAGTCGGAGGATGTCATCCGAACCGCCGACGACACCCGAGAGGGTGTGGCGGCGTTTTTCGAGAAGCGGCGACCCAATTGGTCGGGCCGTTGAGCGACCGGCCATGATTGCCGGAAGGCAGGGCAGCAGTTCGGCGCCGTTCGAGGGCCGGGTTCCGTAGGGGGAAGCAATGGATTTTGAAGAGACACCAGAAGAAGCTGCGTTCCGCGCTGAATGTCGGGCGTTTCTCGATCAGCACGCCAAGGTCAAGGAGGCCGGAGCGCCGCGCCAGACGATGAGTACGTTGGCGGAGGATGAACTCGCCCACGTGCAGGCCTGTCGCGATTGGCAGCGGACCAAAGCGGAGAGTGGTTGGGCGGGACTGACCTGGCCCGTGGAGTTCGGTGGCCGGGGACTGACCGGTCTGCAGCAGGGCATCTTCCTCGAGGAGGAGCACCGGTACGACCTCGCCGTCGGAATGTTCGCCCAGGCGATCGGCATGGTCGGTCCGTCGATCATCGTGCACGGCACCGAGGAGCAGAAGAAGCAGTTCCTGCCGCCCATCCTCCGCGGTGAACAGGTGTGGTGTCAGTTGTTCAGTGAACCCAACGCCGGTTCGGATCTCGCCGCCCTTCGTACGAAGGCGGAACTCGATGGCGATGAGTGGGTCATCAGCGGACAGAAGGTGTGGACCTCATCGGCGCACGTCGCCGATTGGGGGATGTTGTTGGCCCGAACCGATTGGGACGCGCCGAAACATCGAGGCATCACGTACTTCCTCCTCGATATGCGGTCGCCGGGGATCGAGGTGCGACCGCTCGTGCAGGCGACCGGCGGAGCGGAATTCAACGAGGTCTTCCTCGAAGAGGTTCGAATTCCCAAGGAGAACGTTCTGGGTGAAGTGAACGGTGGTTGGGCAGTAGCGATGACCACACTCACCAGCGAGCGCGCCGATATCGGGGCGGGGCACGGCGACGGCTTCTCTGGTGTGCTTCGACTCGCGCAGCAGTATGGCAAGGTCCACGATCCGGTGATCCGTCAAGACCTCATGAAGCTCTACACGAGCTACCAGATCTCGAAGTACATCGGCTATCGCACTCGCACCGCAGCGTCGAAGGGTGTTGCTCCCGGTCCCGAGGTGTCGACGATGAAGATCGCGATCTCGGATCGTCTGGCGTTCCAAGGTGATCTCGTCGAAGCGATCATGGGCGCCGATGGCATGTTGTGGGGCCCCGACGCGATCGACGACGGCTATTGGCAGACCATGGTGTTCATGGGTCAGTGGATGGCGCGTATCGGTGGCGGCACCGAGGACGTGCAGCGCAACATCGTCGGTGAGCGCGTGCTCGGACTTCCCCGCGAACCGGGAAATGATCGCACGACCCCCTTCCGCGAATTGCCACACTGAGTATGTTCAATCCCTTCTCTCCCGGATTCGCGGAAAGCCCTTACGGCGAGTATCGAATCCAGCGCGAGAGCGAGCCGATCCAGAGGACGCCGTTCGGGCCGTGGATCGTGTTCGACCATGCGGAGTCGGTTCGACTTCTTCGCGACGTGACACTGAGTGTCGATGTCCGTAAAGCGATCGATCTCATCGGAGAGGACCCGCGTGATCGCGCCAAGCTCCGGGCCGAGATCTTCCCCGACAAGCCACCCCGCGAAGACACATCGATTCTCAACATCGATCCTCCCGATCACACGCGCTTACGCAAGTTGGTGAGCAGCGTGTTCACGCCTCGTCGTGTCGCCGATCTGGCGCCGCTCATCGAGCGGATCGTCCACGCGCACCTCGATGCTGTTGCCGATCGGGGAGAGATGGACCTGATCGCCGACCTCGCCTTTCCGCTGCCGTTCGCCGTCATCTCCGAGATGTTGGGAATGCCCGAGGGAGACAGCGCGCAGTTGCGCGACTGGTCGCACACGCTTGTGAAGATCCTCGACTTCACGATCGGACCAGAGGATCTGAAGGCGGCCGTCATCGCCGGGGAGAACATGCGCGAGCACCTGGCGGAGGTCATCGAGTGGAAACGTTCCAATCTTGGTGACGACCTGCTCAGTGCGCTGATCCTCGCCGAGGACAATGGTGATGTCCTCTCCGATACGGAGTTGCTCGATCAGGTCAATGTTCTGTTCATCGCAGGTCATGAGACGACTGTGAACTTGATCGGAAATGGCACATGGGCCCTTCTGCAGCATCCGGAGCAATTGGCCATCCTCCGCGACGACCCCTCGGTCGAAACCACTGCCATCGACGAACTCCTTCGTTATGACTCTCCCGTTCAGATGTCGCGCCGAATCACGTTGGAGCCCATTCGTTTGGGCGAGTTCGACGTGCCCGCAGGAGTCTTCGTTCTGACCTGCTTGGGTTCAGCGAATCGCGATCCCGCCGCATTCGGTCCCACCGCCGATCAAGTCGATCTTCGTCGGACCGATGCCGCGAGGCACCTCGCCTTCGGCAGTGGAACACACCATTGCCTCGGCGCATCACTTGCACGCCTCGAAGGCACGATCGCCATCTCGCGTCTAATCCGGCGGTTCCCGTCACTTCGGGCTCTTGGTGAGCCGGCATGGAATGGGCGACTGGTCCTGCGAGGCATGGATTCGCTCAAGCTCGCCTTGGGCTGAGGGTGGCAAGATCTGCTCGTGACCGCTCACGATGATCTTCTCGCCCGGCATCGACGTGTCCTGCCCGAATGGCTCGCCCTCTATTACGACAATCCGATCTCGTTGGTGAGTGGGGAAGGCCGCCACGTCGTCGATGCCGAAGGCAATCGATATCTGGACTTCTTCGGCGGGATCCTCACGACGATGACCGCCTACGCGCTTCCTGAGGTGGTGGAGGCCGTTCAGCATCAGGTGAGCAGGATGATCCACACCTCGACGCTCTACCTCGTCGAACCGATGATCGAACTGGCCGAGAAGGTGAGCGAGTTATCGGGCATCCCGGATGCCAAGGTGTTCTTCGCGACCTCGGGTTCTGAGGCAAACGAAG
Organism: uncultured Bifidobacterium sp.; assembly: GCA_964566555.1. GTDB lineage: Bacteria > Actinomycetota > Acidimicrobiia > Acidimicrobiales > Acidimicrobilacustridaceae > Acidimicrobilacustris. The sequence continues at coordinate 21,786 of CAZMJK010000002.1, forward strand.
CGGCATTGCTCCTTGCGTCCACGGTTCGTCGTTCGAATCAGGTCCTCGCGCTGCGGAACAGCTACCACGGACGTTCGTTCGCGACCATGGGAGTGACGGGTAATCGCGGGTGGTCCTCATCGAGTCTCTCGCCCTTCGCCGTGTCCTATGTGCACAACGGCGACACGTTTCGATCGCCGTTCCGCGATCGAGACGACGCCGGATTCATCGACGCGATCGTCGAGGATCTACGACATGTGATCGCCACCACCACCGCAGGGGACGTTGCCTGCATGATTGCCGAGCCCATCCAGGGAGTTGGAGGATTCACCGTTCCTCCGGACGGGATGCTCGGTGCGCTTCAGGAGGTGTGTCGAGAGTTCGGCATCCTCTGGATCACCGACGAGGTGCAGACCGGATGGGGCAGGACGGGAGAGAACTATTGGGGGTACCAGGCCCACGGGCTCGAGCCGGACATCCTCACGTTCGCCAAAGGATTGGGAAACGGACTCGCGATGGCCGGCGTGGTCGCAAGCGCGTCCTTGATGGACAGCGTGAACGCCAATTCGATCTCGACCTTCGGCGGGAATCCCCTCGTCTGCGCAGGGGCCTTGGCCAACCTCGACTATGCGCTGACGAATGACCTGCAGGCCAATGCATTGCGACAGGGAACTGCGATGTTCGCTCGGTTGCGTCCACTTGTCGATGAAGTGACGATCGTGGGCGATGTGCGCGGAAAGGGTTTGATGGTCGGACTCGAGCTCGTCGGGGCCGACGGTCGTGAACCGAACGCCGCCGCCGCCAGCGCGGTACTCGAGCGGTGTCGTGCCGATGGGTTGCTGATCGGAAAAGGGGGGCTGTATGGCAATTGCCTCCGAGTGGCACCGCCCCTCACCTTGACCGATGAGGAGTGTGTCGAGGGTACGTCGATCTTGATCGATGCAGTGCGGTCGGTCGCGAGCCAGTGATCGGACTCGATCGAGCGAAGTTCAGTTCATCGCCGTAGGGTTTCGTCATGCATTTCTCCGTTCTGGCATGGTCCGCTCTCGCCATCGTCGTCGTCATGCTGACGACGTGGATCGTGAGTCTGTTTCTCCGCAACGCGTCCATCGTCGATCCGATCTGGTCGCTGGGGTTCGTCGTGGTCGGTTGGGTCTCGTTTCTCTCGATCCGTCATGATGTCGATTCGCTTCGTGCGGGTGTGCTCCTCGCTCTGGTCACGATCTGGGGGGTGCGGCTCTCACTGCACCTCTTCATCCGCAACACTGGACATGGCGAGGACTTCCGCTACAAGGCGATGCGCAAGAAGCACGGCGAGAAGTTCTGGCTGGTGAGTCTTGGGACGGTCTTCACGTTCCAGGGCGTGCTGATGTGGATCGTGTCGCTTCCTCTGCAGTTCGGTATCGGCTCGTCGACGAAGACGTCGTGGTGGGTTCTGCCGCTGATCGTCGGTGTGATCGTCTGGCTGGTGGGGTTCGCGTTCGAGTCGATCGGTGATGCGCAGTTGCGGTCTTTCAAGGCAGATCCGAATTCGGCGGGTCAAGTCATGGACCGCGGTCTATGGCGCTACACCCGCCATCCCAACTATTTCGGCGATGCATGCGTGTGGTGGGGCATCTTCCTCGTGTCGCTCGGTGCTGGTGGTTGGGCATGGGTGGGTGTCATCGGCCCTGTGGTGATGACCACGTTGCTGCGTCGTGTCTCCGGTGTGACGTTGCTCGAGAAGTCGCTCGTCAAGCGTCGGCCGGGGTACGAGGACTACGTGCGTCGGACCAGCCCGTTCCTGCCGCGACCGCCCCGGGAGTAACCCACCCTCGGCAGGATCACCACTAGCCTCGGCCCACGTTCGATCGTCGGAAATGAGGATGTGTGGGCAAGGTGCGTCGCTACGAGGTCACTGCCGCCGGTGATTTCGCATCGGTGTACGCAGTCCTCACCGACCACCTCGGGCTTCGGACCGTGAGCCTCGAGACCGCCGAGCGCTGTTGGCTCGACTCGTCCGACGGGATCCTCGCTGGTCGTTCCACGGCGCTCGAGTTCCGCATCCCGACCGACGGGAGTGCGCCATCGTTGATGTGGACCGCCGATGGCCGGATCCTGGCCGCCGATCCCTGTGTGCCCCGAACGGCTCCAACGAGTGCCGCCGGTCTCCCGGACACCCCCGCCTTCCACCGCCTCGCGGAACTGCTCGGGGAGTCCGCTCTCGTGGCGAGCCCCGTGGTGCAGTCGCAGGTGGCAGTGGTCGCCGCGTTGGACGACGAGGAGAAGACGACGGCGCGAGTCGTGCTCGACACCTCGGTGATGGCCGACGGCGGCTCGTTGCCGATGCTCATCGAGCTCGTTGCGCTCCGTGGCTACGAGGCCGAGGCGCAGAAGATCGAGAAGTCGTTGCGGCGCAACGTCGCCATGAAACCCACGGAGCGATCGACTCAGCAGAACCTCATGGCGGGAGCCACCTCGACCGATGACGATTCCAACTTCGATCCGACGATGACCGCAGCGCAGGCGTGGCGTGTCGCTCTGCAACGATTGACCGATGCGATGACGTCGACGTTCTCCGGGGTCTTACGCGGCGATGACCCGGAGGATCTCCACGCATTTCGTGTGGCCGTTCGTCGAATTCGCACGATGCTTCAAGACGGCGCCGACATCCTCGAGTCGGAGTCGCGGGATCGCTTCCGTCACGACTTCCGATGGCTGGGAGACATCACGACCCCCACGAGGGATGCCGATGTTCACCTTCTCGAATTCCCCCAACTCGTCGACGCGCTGCCGTCGGCGAGTGCCTCTGCGCTCGAGACGCTCCACGAGTCGTTGTTGGAGCATCGAGACGTCTGCCAGGCGGCGATGAGCATCGAACTCCGGTCACCTCAGCGAGCCGAGTTCGCATCGGCGTGGATCGCGTTTCTCGCTGACGACGACGCGTGGTCGACCGATGAAGAGCGCTCCGCCGAGCCCGCGGTTGCCGTTGTCACCGAGCGCATCGAACGAGCACACCGTCAATTGGTAAAGAACGGTCGGAAGATCACCAAGAAGTCTCCTGCCATCGCTCTCCACGAGCTTCGCAAGGAGGGAAAGCGACTTCGGTACCTGATCGAGTGTTTCCGACCACTGCTCGATCCGAAATCGGTCGACACCGTTCTCGGTCCGCTGCGCGACCTGCAGGACGTACTGGGGGAGTTCCAGGACACCGAAGTCCAGGCCGTTGCCCTCTTCGAGATCGGCACGACGACCCAACTCACCGACGATGCTGTTGCGCGTGAGGCCCTCGTCGGCATGGTGAACACCTTGAAAGCCCGCGGTGCAACGGCTCGCTCCTCGTTCGACCGGAGGTTTCGGAGGTTCGACAACCGCTCGGTGCAGCGGGCCATCGAGCGACTCGCTCCGCGATCGGGATCTCGGGTGAAGACCTCACGGAAGAAGAAGCGATGAAGGTTCTTGCGACGTACAACATCAAGGGTGGTGTCGGGAAGACCGCCACGGCGGTGAATCTGGCTCATGTGGCGGCACTGCAGGGCCATCGCGTACTCGTCTGGGATCTGGATCCGCAGGGAGCCGCCACGTTCTACTTCCGGGTCAAGCCCAAGGTGAAGGGTGGCGGAAAGGCGATCGTGCGCGGTGCTCTCGAACTCGGTGATGTGATCAAAGCCACCGATTTCGACAACCTCGATCTCGTACCCGCGGATTTCTCGTATCGCCATCTGGATCTCTGGCTCGATGATGCGAAGAAGCCGTTGGCCCGCATTCGGCGTGCGCTTCGAGAGGTCGCCGAGGACTACGACTACGTCATTCTCGATTGCCCGCCGAGTATCTCCCTGACATCCGAGAGCGTGTTCCGGGCTGCCGATGCCCTACTGGTTCCGACGATTCCCACCACGTTGTCGCTTCGTACCTACGAACAACTCGATCGTTTCGTGGAAGAGAATCCGGACATGGTGCGCGACCTCAAGATCCTCGGCTTCTTCTCCATGGTTGATCGTCACCGGCGTCTCCATCGACGGTTCATGAGCGATCTGCGCACCGCGCACCCCGAAATCCTCGAGTCGACCATTCCGAATTCGACCGATATCGAGCGGATGGGAGTGCATCGGGAACCGATCGGGGCGTACGCCAGAGGCAGTCGTTCGGCCAAGGCGTACGACGCGCTCTGGTCGGAGATCCAGAATCGACTCTGAAACGACGGGGGCAAACAATGCCTGACGGACGTTTCGCTCCGAGCCCAACGGCGCCGCTGCACCTCGGCAATCTCCGAACGGCGCTGGTTGCGTGGTTGGCGGCGCGATCGTCATCGTCCCGATTCCTGATTCGCAGCGAGGATATGGACCAACTCGCGTGTCGACCGGAACACGAGGCGTCAGCGCTTCGCGATCTGCACAGGCTCGGTCTCGATCATGATGGTGCAGTTGTCCGACAATCGGAGCGAAGCGAGATCTACCGGGATGCGATCGAGCGGCTCATCGACGCCGATCTCACGTATCCCTGTTTCTGCACGCGTCGGGAGGTTCTGGCCGAAGCGGCGGCCTCGATCGCCGCGCCCCACGGTGCGGTGCCGATGGGCGCCTATGTCGGGACCTGCAGCACCCTCGACCGGGCGGCGAGGGCGGAACGCGAGGCCTCGGGTCGTCGACCATCGCTGCGGCTCCGATCCGAGGCTGCCCGGGTTTCATTCGTCGACAGATGCGCGGGACGTTTCGAGGGTCAGGTCGACGACTTCGTGATTCGACGAGCGGATGGGATTCCGTCCTACAACCTCGCCGTCGTCGTCGATGACGCCGACCAGGGCGTCGGTGAGGTGGTGAGAGGCGATGATCTCTTGGAAACGACACCGCGACAGATTCATCTCGCCCGTCTGTTGGGTGTGCCCGAGCCCGAGTATCTGCATGTGCCGTTGGTGGTCGGTCTCGATGGCGAGCGACTCGCAAAGCGCCATGGAGCCGTGACCCTCGAGGACCAACGTCGTGCCGGACGGCAACCGGAGGACCTCATCGCCCTCTTCGCCGTTTCGTTGGGCCTTGCCGAACCCGGTGAACGACCCACGCTCGACGATCTCTTGCGTCGTTTCGATCCCGCCGGACTCGATCGCCAGCCGTGGATGTTGCCGATGGACATCGCCGGTAGCGTCGAGTCGTGACCATTCTCGTCGACGCCGCGATCTGGCCGTTCGAGGGACGACGGTGGGCGCATCTGGTGAGCGATTCGAGTTTCGAGGAACTCCATGAGTTCGCTCAGCGTTTGGGCATTCCTCGACGGGCGTTCCAAGGTGATCATTACGACGTCCCGAGTGACTACCGCGAACGGGCCATCGAGATCGGCGCGCAGGCGGTGTCGTCGCGTGAACTGGTGCATCGACTTCGAAAGGCAGGCTTGCGACGCCCGAGGACGTCAACCGAACTGCACACCTCTGCCTAGCATGGCCCGATGACGACCTACACCCTCTTCCACAATCCGAAGTGTTCGACGTCGCGGAAGGTCGATGACGCCCTTTCCGCGGCGGGTGTTGATGTAGAGACGGTGTTGTACCTGAAGACGCCACCGACCCGGGCCGATCTCGAGCGAATCATCGGAAAACTCGACGACCCCGTGGCCGATCTCGTACGCAAAGACAATCGCTTCAAGGAACTTCAACTGGATGCGCAGGACTACACGACCGCGTCGGCGGTCATCGCCCTGCTTCTCGAACATCCGGAACTCCTGCAGCGTCCGATCATCGAGACCGCGGACCGCGCGGCAATCGGTCGTCCCCCCGAAGTAGTGGTTGCCTCGTTCCTCGGGTAGTCCGCCACCGACGATCTACACGGCGGCGATCTCCTCGGCGATCGCCTTCGCTTCGATGGGAGCGATGCCGGCACGTCCGATGAGATAGCAGGTCAGCGGGGCCGCAAGTCGTTCTGAGGTATGCGCCGCAACGCTCGCGATCTCGAGCAGGGTGTCGATGTCAGATTGCGAGAGCTCGTCGAGTCCGAGGCGATCGGCGAACGAGGCGAGCCATTCCTGAGGTTCCATGAGCCGCAGCGTAGATCGCAAGGACTCGTAGGCTCATGCCCATGACCGAGGTCGATGCACTCCGAATCACGGCCTCGGTGACCATTCCGGCACACGAACTGGTGTGGTCATTCGGTCCCAGCGGCGGACCGGGCGGACAGCACGCAAATCGGGCCCATACCCGAGCGGAGGTGCGGTTCGACGTGGCTGCCTCGGGCGCGTTGTCGCAGTATCAGCGACAGCGGATCATCGATCGATTGGGCCCGGTCGTGATCGTCTCCGCCGATGACGAGCGTTCACAGTTGCGCAATCGACGTCTTGCGCTCAATCGCCTGCGGCAGAAGATCGTGGGAGCGCTGCGGGTCGAAACTCCTCGACGGCCGACCCGACCCGGTCGGGGAGCGGTCGAACGCCGCCTCGAAGCCAAGCGTCGTCAGGGGGCGCGCAAGCGGGAGCGTCGCCGCGGTGTCGATGACTGATCTGCCCCGACGGCAGTGCTGCTCACTCACTAGCCTCGCGGCGTGCGCTTCGGATTCAAGACCTCACCCCAACACACCACCTGGTCGGCGATGCTCGACGTCTGGCGAGCGGCCGACGAGATCGAGTTGTACGAATCCGGATGGAACTTCGATCACTTCTATCCGATCTTCTCCGATGACTCCCATGGGCCTTGTCTCGAGGGATGGTCCACGTTGACCGCACTCGCTCAAGCCACCGAGCGGATTCGTGTGGGTGTGCTCGTGACGGGGATTCCCTACCGACATCCGGCGGTGCTGGCGAACATGGCCGCCACCGTCGACGTGATCTCCAACGGTCGACTCGAACTTGGACTCGGGGCCGGTTGGAACGATGAGGAAGCCGATGCCTATGGGATCAGCCTCGGCGCGACGCTCACGGAGCGATTCGATCGCTTCGACGAGAGTCTCGAAGTGATCGTCTCGCTCCTGACGAACGAGGTCTCCAACTTCAATGGCAGGCACTACACGTTGACCGACGCCTACTGCGAGCCGAAGTCGATCCAGCGCCCGCATCCGCCGATCTGCATCGGAGGAGCCGGTCCGACGCGAACGATCCCGGCCGTGGCCCGATGGGCGCAGCACTGGAATCATCCCGGCGGAACCGTCGAGTCGTGGAAGGCGTCGCGTGACCTGCTGTGGGCGGAGTGTGAGCGCATCGGGCGCGACCCCGCCGAGATCATGACGTCGACCCATCTCCTCGCGAATGCCGAGGACCCCGGAGTGACGGTGGCGCAAGCCGAGGCATTCGCCGAGGCGGGACTCGATATGGGGATCGTCTACCTCCCACCTCCGCACACCCCGGCCACGCTCGAAGCACATGCCGTCGCCCTCCAGCACCTGGCGGACTGACGAACTCCACCACGAATCCGCCCGACCTACGAGAAGGACACACTCACGATGGACATCGGAATCTTCAGTCAGCCCACGACGGTGGACAAGGCCGTGGAGCATGCGCGGCTGTTCGCCGATGCTGGCTTCGGTTCGTATTGGATGCCACAGATCTTCGGACTCGACACCCTCACGGCCCTCACCGTCGTTGCCCGCGAGGTTCCGAAGGTGCGCCTCGGTACCGCAGTGGTGCCGACCTATCCGCGACATCCGGCCATGCTCGCCGCCCAGGCTCGAACGCTGCAGCAGGTTGCCGATGGTCGGTTCACACTCGGTATCGGTCTGTCGCATCAGATGGTGATCGAGGGGATGTTCGGCATGACCTTCGAGAAGCCGGTACGTCACCTCCGCGAGTACTTGAGCATCCTCATGCCGTTGTTGAATGGCGACGCCGCCGATTTCGCCGGTGAGACGCTGCACGGTCATCTCGCGCTGGAGATCCCGGATTCCACTCCGGTCGACACCCTCGTCGCAGCTCTCGGTACCCAGATGTTGAACGTCACCGCCCGTATGGCGCAGGGAACCGCAACATGGATGACCGGTCCATCGACAATTGGCTCACACATCGTTCCGACCATCAACAAGGCAGCGGCGGAAGCCGGTCGCCCTGCCCCTCGAGTGGTCTGCGCGCTGCCGGTCTGCGTCACCGATGATGAACCGGCGGCGCGCGCAAAGGCGGCAGAAGAGTTCATGGTCTACGGGTTCCTGCCTTCCTATCGGGCGATGCTCGATCGTGAAGGCGTCGAAGGCCCTGCCGATGTCGCGCTCGTAGGTGATGCAGCCGCTGTTCGTGCCGGGGTCGAACGGATCTTCGAGGCCGGTGCGACGGAATTCGTCGCCGTTCCCTACGACAACCGTGACGAGACGCTCGAGGTGCTCGCCGGGCTGCTCTGACCGGGCAGGAGCCGAGCTGAGCTCACACGGGGGCTTCGGCGTGTCGGAACTCGCGGGGCTCGACGAAGTGAGCGGCCAGATCGATGAGGAGCTCGTCGCGTAGAGCGCGGCGCTCCGGGTCGTCCCACAGGTTGACCTGTTGGAGTGGGTCGAGTTCGAGGTCGTACAACTCGCCTTCGGTCCCGTCGTGCACCGTTCCGGGTTGATAGGTGGTGCAGACGAAGTTGTCGCGCATGATCGTTCGCAGGTGGATCTCGGTGCCATCCGGCTGGCGGCTATCCCATTCGGTGGTGACGCGTTCGAAGCCGCGAGCGTCGGCGTCGGCATCGTCGATGGGGAGCGGGCGTCCTTCCATCCAGGCGGGAGGTTCTACGCCGGCGATGGTGCAGAACGTGGGAGCGAGATCGAGCAAGCCGACCGGTCGCGACACCCGAGCCGCAGCATCGGGTCCACCGCCGGCCGATGGTGCAGGGCGCCAGATCAGCGGCAGACGCATGAGCGAATCGACGTGATAGGGGCCTTTGAAGAGCAGTCCGAAGTCGCCTTGGAACTCGCCGTGGTCGGTGGTGAACACGATGTCGAGGTCGTCGCTCCATCCTTTGGCATCGATGGCCGCCAAGACCCGCCCGATCGCCTCATCGATGAGTTCGTTCTCGATATGGGTCATGGCGTTGACTTCACGAATCTGATCGGCGGTGAGTGTGGCGGGAACCCATTTCCCGGGCGCTTCGTAATTGCTCACGAGTTGACCGTCGTACCAGAGGCGCCAGTGCCGGGGCTTCGCATCGATGATGGCTTCGCGTTCGGCCGGATTCTGGGGATAGCCGATCGGGAGATCGAGATCGCGCCAGTTCACTCGATGGAGTTCCGATTCGGGTGGGTCCCACGGATGATGGGGATCGGGAAAACTCATCCAGCAGAACCAGTCGTCGTCACCGGCCAGGCGATCGAGCCATGCGATCGTGCGATCGGCGACCCAATCGGTGTGGTACCAGTCGCGGGGGACCGGGTTGCGTTTGATCTGCGGCGCGTGCGTTTCGCCGCCCGGGACATCGCTCACTTCGAGATCGCCATCGAGTACTTGGAAGAACATGCCGATGGCCTCGGGATGATGGGTGCGGATCCAACGGGAGTAATGCGTGAACCCGGCTGCGCCGTGGGTGGCGAGTTCCATGTGATCGAACCCACGATGGCCTTCGGTGGCTCCGGAAAACCCTTGTTGGTTCTCCTCGAAGCGAAGGAAAGGGTCGAGGAGCGGTTCGAAGTGACTCTTCCCGATCAAGGCCGTGCGATACCCGACCTCTTTGAGGACGGAGGCGACACTCGGGGCGTCGACGGGAAGGGGGACACCGTTCATCCACACGCCGTGGGTGCCGACGTTCTGTCCGGTCACCATCGTCGATCGCGAGGGCATACAGACGACGTTCTGTGGTTGCGCCCTGTCATAGGAGATGCCGTTCGCCGCGATCGCATCGATGTTCGGCGTTCGCGCAACACGGCCGCCGTTCGCGCCGATGGCGTCGTATCGCATCTGGTCGGTGGTGATGAAGAGAATCTTGCGCCCCATCAGCGTTGTTCCTCGGTGTGGTCGTTGAGCATGCGGGTGAGGTTCTCGATGCCCTCAGAGATGACGCCATCGAGCACGAAAGCCATCGGGTCGGGTGAGATCTCGGTGGAGTAGACGATCAGACATCCCGGTTCACCGTCCTCGAGCACGTCCATCGTGCCGAGGTGGTACTTCACGGGGAGTGGACCGGTGATGCGGTATTGGAAGCGGCGCATGCGGTGATCGAGGGTGACGATCTCCTCGAAGACGGGCAGGCCGGCCGCGAGTGTCAGGGTGCGGACCGATCCCTCGACGGTGGCGGCCGTGACCCCGGGGAACCATTCGACGATGCGGGTGGGATCGCCGATCACCTTCCACACCTCGTCGGCGTTTCGGCGCACTCTCGCGTGTGATCTGATGGTGGCCATCGAAACTCCGGAGTTGGGAAGCAGTGGTCAGACTACCGTCAATGAAGGTGACAATTTATGTCGTGGTCTGATCGTCTGAGGATCCATTCACGATCCCTCGCCACCTCCGTCATCAACGCAGCGTGGACACGGATCCGCCTCGCCGGTGCGATCAATTCCGATCACCGGTTGGCTCGTCGTTACGGCGCGATGGGGCGGGGGAGTTACGTCGCGTTCCCCCAAGGGGATTGCTACAACGCGCACGCCATCCATATCGGCGAGGACTGTTTCATCGGAGCGGGCACCACATTGGCCGTTGGCATGCCGACGGAGAAGTACCCCGCAGATTCGCCTCCGGTGATCGAGATCGGCGATCGCACGACGGTTGGAAAGGATTGCTGGTTCGTGGCCCGGCACTCGATCATCCTCGAGGCCGATGTCACGATCGCTCCGAACGTGTATTTCACCGATCACAACCACACCTACGCGGACCCGTGGCTACCGGTGGGCAAGCAGGTGCTCCAGGGGTTCTCCGTTCGCGTCGGAGCGGGAACGTGGATCGGCACCAATGTCGTGGTTCTTCCGGGAGCGAACGTCGGGCGCAATTGTGCGATCGCCGCCGGAGCGGTCGTTCGGGGCGACATCCCCGATCACAGCGTCGTCGTCGGGGTCCCCGGGCGCGTCGTGCGTCGATGGATCGACGGAGAGGGTTGGGTGCCACCCCTCACCAATGACGTCGTCGTGGTCGAAGGTTGGCCGGTGGGCGTTCGACCGACGGAGGACTGATTTCTCGTCGGGTCGGAGTCAGCGAAGACGACCCGTCTTCATCTTCGGCTTGAACGCGCCCGCGAGTTCTTCCTGCGTGAAGGTCGGTCCGTTGGGAAGACCAACTGCGAATCGATAGAGCGCCGTGCGGTAGATCGCGCCGATGGCCGACATGAGACAACCGATGACGACGATCCAGATCAGCAACAGCGGAATCCCGACGAAGGGAACCACAAAACTCAACGCACCGAAGATGATGATGCCGGGGAGCATGAGCAGGAACCCGATGATGCCGATACCCGCTTGGGCGAAGAGGTTCTCGCCCCACGTCGACTTCAGCAGGCTGGCCGACTTCTTGATCGCGGTGATGGGGCCGGTGCCTTCGATGATGATGATCGGCAGGACGAGCCAGGTGATGACGTTCCACGCGGCGCCGAGAAGTCCGGCGGCGATATCGCCGATGAACCCCGCCTTGTCGCGGATGGCCTGGAGGACGACACCGACGGTGGAGTTGATCGCCGACCACCCGAGGATCGAGGGGGTTCGACTCGTTGCCTTCGAGAACGCCTGACCCATGGTGAGGCTTCCGCCGTCGAGTCGTTCGTTCGCGGCGGCGATCAATGTCGCTGCGAACATCTGCGCCACCAAACCCACGATGAAGAGGCCCACGATGCCGATCGCCCATGACGCGGGGGTGAGGGAGAAATCGTCTTGACCGGGAGCCGGATTGGCAATGACGTCAGCGGTCAGAACGACGCCGCCACCCACGGCGACGGCGATGACGCCGCAGGTGACGGCGGAGACCGCAGGAATGGCGGCGAGTTTCTTGTCACTCTTCAAGACGGCGAAACTCGCACCGGCCAAGGCTTTACTGTTCGCGAACTTTCCCATGGCGAGGATCTTACGGGAAGGCGATGTTCGGGGCCGGGGTTACGCAGGTGTGAGTGGATCGATATCCACGACCTCGCCGTGGGCACCGTCGGGGAGGAGGAGTGCGGCGGTGGCCGCGCACAGCGCGTCGAGTTTGTCGGCCGTTGCCGAGTAGACCTCGAGCCCTTCACCGACGGGGTCGGCGATGTCGTCGGCTGCGATCCCCGCAGGTCGACCCTTCGGCCGGAGCGCGGCGACGGTGGCGCACCAGTCCCGCACTGATTGCCCGGGTTGGCGGGGTCCGACGCGGGTGCCGAGTCGGACGATCTCGCCCATCACGAAGGTTCGATCGATGGCGGCGCGGTCGTGGATGACGACACCGTGGACGTGGTCCCTGGTCATGCCGATGATGAGGTCGGCCTCGGCGACGTCCTCACCCTTGATACGGCGACTCTCGTGGGCGGAGAGGTCGAGCCCGCGCGCCGCCAGCGTTTCCACCGCGTGGTTGGTGGCGGGTCCGCCCCAACCGATGGTGCCGGCCGAATGGACGCGCGCCTTCATTCCCCGTGCGGCGAGGTGATGCGCGAGGAGTTCCATCGCCATCGGCGACCGACAGGTGTTGCCCGAACAGATGACCAAGATCTCGATGAGGTGATCCTAGAAGCAGTTACTGCGGGGCTGATTCGTCGAAACAGGTGCGCCACGAGGACCGAAGTGAACCTGTCGCCGCGGTGAGGCTGTCGATGAGGTGATGGGTCTCGGGTTCGTGGTCAATGAGCACGAGAGGTTCGTGCTCGGCACTGTCGATGAGGCGCAGACACACCCCGGGAGTCGGCGCCGAACGAAGCTCGATGATGTGCTGGCCCAGCTCGATTGCGAGAGCGTCGTCGCTGATCTGGAAGACGTCGAGTAGCGGCGTGCTCGTCGGTGGCCACCAGGAGTGAGGGTGGGCGGCGAGCACCGTGCATTCCTGTCGTTCGAGTCGCAATCGACCTCGGAACGCATCGGGAAGACCGGGGGATGTGGCCATGTGCTCGCGGTACGCGTCGGACCGCAGCGCATCGAGGGAATTGAGGTCGTACATCGTCAGGAACTGCGGGGGCGCATCGTCACGAAAGCTCTTGACCCATTCGAATCTTCGGGCCCGCACGAAACCGGGCAGCGAGAGCTGCTCTCGATGGTGGTCGTCGCACCACGCTGAGAATTCGGCGTGCAATTCGGCGGGGAGCCAGGTTGCGAGATACAGCACCGCCGCGGGTGAGGGAACCGCCATGCTCATCCCTCGAAGGCCGGAAGTGTGGTGAGTCCTGCTTCGGTCTCCATCTCGGCCAAACGGGCCCGTTCCTGCGCTCTGCGTTCCTCCGGAGTCCCAGTGATGCGTTCATGGGAAACGACTCGCGTCATTGCAAGCGTTGCCATGACGGCAAGAGCGAATGTCGTGATGTAGATGCCTCGGAAACCACCGATGCCTTTCGCGGCGAGTGCGATGCTGATGCCCATCGTGGATCCGAGAAGGGCGATCATCCGAAGGGTTGCCATTCCCACGCCGAAGTAGTCCGGGCTGAGTGCGGCGCCTCCAGCGGACGCGACCGCGGGCCGAACGAAACCGTTGGCGACACCTTGAACGATGAGCGCGACGGTGACGACGAACATGATCTCCGTGGTGTACCCGGTCAGGAAGAGCACCATCGAGAGCGCCATGGAGGTGGTGCCGATCAAACCGCCTCGCCGCTCGCCGAACCGCGCCGCGACACGCCCGCCGATGATGGCGCCGAAACACATCCCGAGTGGCAACGGCAACATCAGAAAGGCCGTTTCCGCAACCGATTTCCCGAATCGTTGCGTGAGGAGCAACGGTGCACTGAAGAAGACTGCGTTGCTCGATGCCTGGGAGAGGAATTCCGAGACGGCGGGCATGGAGTACGCCGGATTCCGAAGGAGTCCGGCGGGGAGTAATGGGAACTTCGCCATCTTCTCGACCCGCAGGAAGGTGAAGCCGAGAAGTGGTGCGGCGAGGAGGAGGCCGAGTTCGACGGGACTCGTCCATCCCCAGGTTCCGCCTCGATCGAGGTAGAGGAGGATCGAACCAGTGGCCAGCATGAGTGTGATGCCGCCGAGAACATCGAAACCGATGTTGGAACGACGTTTCGTCTCGTCGAGCCATCGGAGGCACATGGGCAGGAACAGGAGAGCGAGTACGCCCTGAGCAATGAAGACCCCTCGCCAACTGAGCGCTTCGACCATCGGCCCGCCGAACGCGAGGCCGAGTGCGGGAGCGGCAGCGGAAACGAATGCCCACATGCCGAGGGCGCGGGGGCGAGTCTCGAGCGGAAACGTTTCCATGATGAGGGCGACGGCGGTCGGCGCGGTTGCGAAGCCCGCGGTCTGGCTGATCGTTCGGAAGAGGATGAGCGAGCCGGCGTTCCACGACAGCGAGGTGAGAAGCGCCGCCAGTCCGCAGATGGTGAGGCCGATCAGAAAGACTCGTCGTTGGCCTTTGAGGTCGCCCAGCCTCCCGAACGTCGGCAACATGACCGCACCGATGAGCATCGGGAGGGAGAGGACCCATGAAAGTGTCGAGGCCGACGCGTGGAGGTTGTCGCCGATCTCCGGAAGGGCCGCCACTAGGATGACCGCTGGCCATCCCGAGACGAAGACGCCGAGCATCGTCGCGACGAGAACCCGTCGCTGTTTCCCCCTGTCCACCGGCCGAGACTACCGGCGCACGGAACGAGACGAGGACGAGCGGCGTCTCTGCGCTGGAACTCGGAGCACTAGCGTCTCGCCCCTAGGAGGAACGTCATGGGACAGACGCCAGCAACGCTCGTGATCGCCACGGAATCCGGTCTCGCCGCATCCCTCACTGCTCGTCTTCGCGACCGAGGTGACCAGGTTCTGGCCACTCATCCAGCCATGGATCTCACCGACGCCACCGCGGTGGGCGAGG
>CAZMJK010000003.1:0-12826 GCA_964566555.1 uncultured Bifidobacterium sp.
CACGGATCTCCACACGGCCAGACTGAATGACAGGTCCCCCGATACCGCTATCGATTGCCGACGCCACGAGTTGATCGTTCGCCCATAGTCGGATCTGAACGTTCCCGTTCGCAAGGGTCGTGATCTCAGCGCGCACGTCCTGCCATTCGTTCAACGGAATCCGAAACACTCCGGAACCGAGCGTGTAGTAGGTGCCACCATTCGATGGACCTCCGGGAACCTTCTTCTTGATCTGCGTCGTGCCATCCCGACGGTTGACACTCGCGTAGTAGAGAGACTCCTCCGATGCATACCGCAGGAAGACGTGGACCCCATCCCATGCAACAGGAGGGGTCGATGCCGTCGCCGTGAAGCCCTCGTTTCGAAGGCGAAACTCCACTTGCGTCGTTGCGATGTCGGTTCGGTTCGAGATCATCCGAAAGATGGCCGAGTCCGTTCCATTGGTGGAGAGCGCATTCGGTTCCCGGTCGTCCGGGACCCCCGTCCAACCAAAGAGATCCTTGGCGAAGAGCGAGCCTGAATTCATCGACCAGATGAGGCTGGCGACTCGGTCAGGGGCCTGCGGATTCCAGAACGCATACTCGTTGGTGATCAATCCATCCGCCCTGTCGAAGGAATCGAAGACCACGATCTGCGGTGGTGGGGGGAGCGTGGTGGTCGTCGAGGTCGAGGTCGAGGTCGAGGTCGAAGACGACGAAGAAGACGAAGAAGACGAAGAAGACGACGAAGTCGAACTGGTCGTTGTCGTTCCACCTGTTTCGGTGAAGGCGTAGTCGTCGGTCACGAGCGTCCCATTGGAACCGAGAGCAACACCGAAACTGAGTCCGACCGTACCCGCGGGAACCGTGGGTGTCGTGAATGTCGCTCGCGTCCAGGTCGAGGACATGGTCAGATGCGGGCTGCTCGTCCAATACGACCAGGTCCCTGAGGTCGTGCGTCGGTACACCACGAGCTCCGCCGTTCCGTCGGTTCGATACCAGGACGAAAGTTCATAGGTTCGTCCCGTGACGACAGGGAGGCCGCTCCCGGTCTGGCTCGTCAGCAGTTTCCGATCACCGCTGCGCCATTGCGACACGCGCAGTCCCTGTGCGATCCGGCCGCCGTGAGGACTGGAATCGAAGTACCACGATGCCTTGTTCGATCCGTAGCCAGCTCGCCACCAGCCCACCGGCGTTCGACCATCGGTCCCGATCGTCTCCAACCCCTCGTTGAAGGAGGTTCCGGCCTTGACCGGCGAGGATCGCAAAAGGAACACCGCCCCGATCCCCACCAGCACGACGACCGCGAGGAGAACTTTGGTTCGTCGTGACAGAGAGGACCACATCCAGGCGAGTCTGATCGCCGCTCTCGCATTTTCCCATCCCTCAATGACGTGATGTTGAGTGCGGGTGCCCATTCATGAAGTTCCGTCCCGGTTCGCCGAACTCCGTCACCATTCGCGTGTTGTCAGTGCAAACGTCGTCGCGCCCCACTCACCGATCGCACCCGAAACGTTTTCGGCCAATACCTTCGTGCTTGGCGCAGCATCGTTCGTCGTCGTCAAAAGTCGTCGACCGTCGTACATCACGAACCACTTCCCATCGGAGGACCACTGCGGAGTGCCCTCGATCGCAAATCCGGGGTTCTGATCCTTCACCGAGAAGAGGACCTGCTGAGAGCCACTTCGCACCACCGTGACCGTGGCCGAACCCCGTCCGTTCCTGACCACGAGGGTCTCATCATTGAGGTTGGTGACCGGTGGGGGCTCGGGAAAAGCATCGGTCGCAAGGTTTTCGATGGCAACCGTGATGTTCTCGCCCGTTGAGAGATCGATCTCCCGTCCCCAGATCGGAATCGGTTTCGCCTTCTGCCCTTCCTCGAACCCGGTGATGCGAAGTCGCCCGTCACCAGTCCATGCCACCGACGCGAGTTCCCGATCGGGCATCGGCCAGCACATCACCTGCTGAGCACGACCGCCCGATGCCCGCACCACCATCGCGCACGAGTCTTTCCTCATCGTCACCTGGCCATCGGACTCAACCTTCCGAGGCTCACTCGGCCCGGCGATGAATGCCACGGTCCCCCGGAACGATGGATTCGGTTCCGCCGCCAACGTCGGGAACTCGGGCCACGGCTTTCCGTAACCGTGGTCGCCGGCGAGGAGTTCGGCGACCACGAACACCACCGCACCAACAAAGACCACGACAACGAGCGCAGCCGCGCCGAGCGCGAGGAACCATCCAACCGACCGGACTGCGTCAGTCGGACCGGAATTCCCCACCTCGTCTGGATCGCGTTCCGTCACGAGAGCTCACCTCAGTTCCGTTTGGCGATCAGCCACCGCCAAGAACCCAAGCGTTCCGGCATCATCAGCAGGGGGGACACGTCCAACGTCTTTCGCAACTCAGTCGTGACCAACGCCCAAGAAGCAACTCGCGGGATCGGTTCGACGCGGGAAGGTTCACGACGCCGGCAGAGGTGGCAGCGGAACTCGCAGCATCCCCTAACCTTCCGCAATGTCTTTCCATCCCTTCCGACGAGTCCCCTCGTACCTCGCGGCGATCGCCCTTGGCGCGATGCTCGTGCTCACCGCCTGTAGTGATTCGGGTTCGAACAGCGCATCGACGTCTTCGACCGTTGCGACACCGACGAGTTCGCCGGGCAAGCCCCAAGCTTCGACACTGCTCGATAAGCAAGTCGCAACTGTGCTCGACCAGTTGCTCACGTACCCGACGGGGTCGCAGGCCCAGATCTCCTCGGCCATCCTCACCATCGATCCCGGCGTTGCAACCGGCCTGCATCGACATGACGCACCCATGTACGTCTACGTCCTCGAAGGAACGATCACTGTGACCTACGAGGGCGGGATCGTGAAGAACTACTCGGCTGACTCGGCGATCATTGAAGCAGTCGGAACCGCCCATAACGGCGAGAACCGAACCGCCGCTCCGGTGAAACTGTTGGTCGTCAATATCGGTGCGGAAGGTGTGGCGAACTCCGTCACTCTTTGAGGACGAGCTGTCGCAAGGGAGAAACGCCGAGGATCGAGAAGATCAATCCGCCGGCGAACTCCACCGCGCCAGTTCCGTGCGAAGCCAACCGTTCTCCCAGAAACTCACATCGCCACCGTGGTCGAGCAGGAACTGGTGGGCGCTCGCCATCAACGCACGCAGTCGCTCGTCGTCAGCATTGCCGACGGCAATGGCTTCACCCAGCTTGATGGCCAACGGTGCGTCTCCCCGCTCCAGTGCCGCTTCTGCTCGATCGAGGGCGGCGTCGACTCCCGTGAGGGCGAGCAACTCACCGAGAGCAGCAGGTGTTACGTCGGGATAGAACTCGGTCGTGGAATCGAGTTTGAACCAACCGACGTATTCCTCCCAGAACGTCCGCACCGCCCATGAGACCTTTCCGTAGCCCTGACCGACTCGGAGTTCCGGAGGAAGCGTGATCTTCTCCATCATCGTCCAGACATCGACCCCGGCATTGAAACCCTTCAGGGCCTCGTCGTGGACGTACACCACCGCATCATGGAGGCGCTCGAGTGCTGCGTCGATGAGTTCGGCACCCACGATGGGCTCGTACCGGCCGGTGATGAGCATCTCTGGTCGCAGTTCTCGAACCAAGCGATTCGTGGCCAGTTGCGGTTCGACGAATCGGTACTTGTCTCCGCGGATGGTGTTGACGTTCGGGAAATGCGGAAACAGGGGGCCGAAGAGATTGCTGACGAGAGCGATCTTGTGTTCAGGCAGCCAAACAATCAGGCAGTCGGTGGTTTCGCCCACCGCCGCGAACAGTTCGATGCGCAGTCCATCAACCGTCAACGCCAGACGATCCTCGAAGAGGAGATCGGGCATCGGCTCAGACTGCGCCATCGACACGCCCGGATTCTCCTGGTAGATGCGACGAGCGTCGGTTCCGAGCATGTCGAACCAGATTCCCGCGGTCCGCATGCGAAGGCCTTGGATGCGCTTGTCATCTCGTTGATGAGCCGGATTGTTCGCTTGGGCGATGTACTTCGTCGCCGACTCCTTGAAGAGGTCGACGCCGCCGACATGGTCGACGTGACCCTGTGTGGTGATGATGTAGTGCGTGGGTCCGGGTCGGATCGCATCGAACACCCGCTTGTGATGAGGCGCCTCGTAGCCCATACCCGTGTTCACGATGATGCGACCGGTATCGGTGAGGATCATGTAGACGGCGGTAGTGCCTCCCGATCGATAGATGAAGCCATCAACGATCGGGTAGGCCGGATCGTCATACACCGGTGTGAGCAATTCCTTGCCCGGTCGAGTGTCGATCAGGTGGTCGACCTGCTCCTGAATGTTCATTGGACCTCTTCCTTGACGGGGAACGACTTCATGTACTCGGTGTACCGGGTACGCAGGTGCGCTGGTTCGGCGGAGAAATCCCGGCGAAGGTCGTAGACGACACGACCCTCTTTCCCGCGAGGATGGGCATCCTGATAGGCGGCAACTTCGGAACGAGCCGTTTCCGTGAAATCGATTCCGGCCGCATCGTAAATACGTTGGAGCGTTCCCATTTCATCGGCCATGTACTCATGGAAGTAGACGTCGGTCGTTCGATCTTCGGGGAGAAGGTGACGGTCGCGCATCGAGGTATCGAGAAGTCGCCCGATGCGATCGACCCAATAGTCGCGGTACCACTCCGGTTCGGGAGTCTTGTAGGCCGTTCGCGCGCCATAGGTCACCATTGTGATAGTCGATTGCACCACCGCAATCGGATCACGATGGGTCACGACGATTGATGCATCGGGGAAGGTCGACATCAGTGGGCCGATCTGTTCGAGATGCTGCGGCGATTTCAGGACCCATCGCTCGCGCGGCCGATACCACTGCATGATCTGCAGCACAGACTTCGCGTACTCGTAATGTGGCGTCTGATCGTGAGACAGGTAGTAATCACGCCATTTCGGTGCGCGTGCCACCCATTCGAGGTTGTAACTGGAAAAGTCCGGGGTCATCAGTTCGATCTCCTCGTGGACATGATCGGGTTCCATCGGATGCATCGCGGCCACGAAAGGTGCGCCGACCTGCATCGATTCCCACATGCCCTGACAACGCGTCCAGCGCGGATCAACCCCGTCTTCCCCGATCGACTCACGCGGATCCGGAACAGGTTGATACGACTCCCAGAGTGGCATCGAACGAAACCGGCTGTCCGAGGCCAGCAGGTTCACGAGGTTCGTCGTCCCCGAACGAGGCAGGCCGATGACGATCACCGGCTTCTCGATGGGGATCTCACGAATCTCGGGGTGCCGCTTCAAAAGATCATGAATCCGCAGTCGGTTGGAGGCGTAACGAACGCAATCACCGAACATCAGCATTCGCCCGAGCCCCGTTCGCTCCGGATCGGCGTTCATCTCATCGAGTTGCACTCCGAGCCTCTCGCGGAAATCCTCCGAACCGAAGTCATCGAGTTCCGTCTGCGCTGCCGCTGCAGCACACACGGCATCGACGCTGAGTTCCGTGTGAACCGACTCTCCGTACTCGCGACCCATTCGCTGAATCTCATTCAGCACCGGCGCTCGTAGATCATCAATGCGAATCTCGTCAGCCATCATCGATCCCGATCAGAGCGCCAAATAGCCACCGTCGACCGCCAATGCCGTGCCTGTGGTGAAGGACGATGCTGACGAAGAGAGGAACAGTACGGCTGATGCCACTTCGTCGGGTGTTCCCATCCTCCGCATCATCTGTTTGCCCAATTCGGCATCGAGCATTTCCGGAAAGGGCTTCATCGGCGCGGTCATCGGGGTATCGATCAGACCGGGAGCGACGGCGTTGACGCGAATGCCGTCGTTCACCCAATGAAGCGCAAGGTTCCGGGTCAGCGCCAGAAGCGCGGCCTTCGACGACGAATACCCCGGAACGATGGTCGTCGCCCGATAGGTCATCATCGAGATCACATTGACCACGCTTGCTCCACCTCCCATCTGACTCTGCGCCAAGGCACTCCGAGCGCGGACCGACAATCGCTGCGCTCCCTCGACATTCATCGCGAGCGAGGCGGAGAAGCCCTCGGGGCTCCATTCGTCGAGCCCATCGGGAAAATTCGCACCGGCGTTGTTCACAAGGACATCCAGCGTTCCCAACTCTGCTGCCAGCGCGTCGATCGATCCACCATCGCGCATCTCGAGTTGCCGATAGTCGAATCGCGAAAGATCCGTCTCGTACTCTGCCGCAGTCGAACGGGTTCCCGTCACCGTCACCGCTGCTCCGGCATCGGCGAAGGCTTGGGAAACTGCGTAGCCGATGCCGCTCGTTCCACCCGTGACCAGCACAGAGGCGTCGGTGAAGTCGAAGGACAGACGATTTCTCATCGATCAGCATCCATCGTGATCATGACTTTCCCGCAATCCTTCGAACCTTCGAGAACAGCAAGTCCGTCGCCGAATTCCTCAAGAGAGAGTCTGTGGCTGATCACCGCGGAAAGGTCCCGACGTTCGAGAAGCTCGATCGCGTCCTCGAATCGCTCCGGATATTCCATTGAGCCGCGAACGGTGAACTGCTTCATCAAAAGATTCACATAGTTCGTCGGCACCGGCCGATAGTGAAGAGCGACGATGACGAGTCGACCGTCGACTCGGCCGTTCTGGAGAACATCACCAATCACGCTGTCGGCACCCGACGCTTCGATGAAGACATCCGTGGCCGGAGTGGGGCCGAACATGAACGGGGATTCTCCGTGAAGGCGCTTCAGTTCGGCCCAGACATCCACCGCTGAAGGATCGAGCACATGGGCGGCTCCCATCTCTTTGGCCAGTTCGAGGCGAGCGTGGCTGAAGTCGATGGCCACGACGTCCTCGACTCCGCGGTCGAAGAGCGTGGCGATGGCGAACAAGCCGATGGGTCCGCAACCGAAGACGGCGACCTTCTCACCCGGCTTCGCCTCCGACTGGTTCACCGATTGCATGCCGACGGCGAGCGGCTCGGCCAACGCCGCGGTCGTCAACGACATGCCGTCGGGGATCTTGAACAATCGGTTGCCGTTGGCCGCATCGGGAACATGAAGCACTGGGGTGAGGCCACCCTGCGCACCGCCGGTGCCCATCGGGCCCGAGCCCGCATCAGAGGGGCAGACGACGACTCGATCGCCCACCGTGACGTCGGTGACCTCCGGGCCGACCCACTCCACAGTCCCTGCCATCTCATGTCCAAGCGGAATGGGGTGGCCCGGTGTCATACCCATGTGCACATAACTCACGTCGGTGCCGCAGATGCCGCAGGCAGCGATGCGCACCAGTGCATCGCGCGGACCCGGCGTCGGGTCGTCGATCTCATCAAGGCGCCAATCGTTCGCCCCGTGCAACATGATCTGCTTCATTCCTGCTCCCCCAACACGAACCTGATGTCTCGTCCCCAACGGCGGAGACGAGGTTCGCCAGCGGCGACACCTCGACAGTCTGATCGACTTCCCTCCAGCGAGGGACAAGTTACGACGAAGCGGGTCCCGTCAGCGGCGCAGCGGTTCGGGTGGGGCGTTCGCATCCTCGGCGTGCTCGTCTCGAGGAGCCCAGAACCACAGGAAAGCGCTCCATGTCAGCAGCAACCAGCCGCTCGCCAGGAGCCAGGCCCCGAGAACATCGCTTGGCCAGTGCTTGCCGAGAAGGAACCTGGTGGGTCCGTTGAGTAGGCCCACCACGATCAGGAATGTTCCAATCACGGTCGAGAGCGGTTTCGGAAAGAGATAGAAAGCAATCAACCCCATCGCCACCCATCCAGTGATACCTGCGTAGGTGTGTCCTGAGGGAAATGACGTGCCGATCTGATCGGGGCTGAGCGAGGTCCATGGAGGGCGAGTTCGCCCGACAACGTGCTTGATGGTCGTCGAAATCAGGATGCCGGCCTGCGATGACACCAAGAGGAAGAGCGACCAACGCCATTTACCGAACAGCAAGAGAGCGACCATCGCGCTCACAACGATTGGCACAGTGCGGGCACCGGCTCCGATCCACGACAGCCAATCCGATACTGAGCGAATCGGCTCGTGGTGGCCGAACTCAAACAGCCACCGACTCAGCCCGTGTTCTCGGTCATTGAACCATGAGGTTCTCGAACCGACCAGCAGTGCCCATGCAACACCGACCGTAAAGACACACGCCCCGACGATGGCCAGACGGGGAGCCTCGCTCTTCTGCGGAAGCGATCGATACGTCACCGACGGCAAACTAGCGGAATCAGTGACGAGTGCCGTGGTATTCCCGTTCGTGCCGCGACTCAGCCTCTCGTTCCGACGACGAAGTGGTTGCGACCGTCATGCTTCGCCGCGTACAACGCCAGATCGGCTCTCGCCAGCACACTCTCGAGAGCTTCGTCCCGGTCCCATGCACACAACCCTCCGGAGATTCCGACTGTGATCATTCCTGCGCTCGTCGATAGCGGGTGCGCATTCACCCGATCGAAAACTCGTTGGATCACCGTGCTTCCGAATTCGAGCTCCATGTCCAGGACGATGACGAACTCATCACCACCCCACCGTCCGATGACGTCCTCGCTCGAGAGTCCTCCCTCGATCCGGGCCGCCACCGCTTGAATCACCTCATCACCAACGAGATGCCCGTATCGGTCGTTGATGTCCTTGAACTCATCGATGTCGATGAGCGACACCAGAAGCTGTTTGGTTGAACAATCTCGAATTCGCTCGAATACGCCGCGTCGATTGAGGAGCCCCGTCAACGAGTCAGACTGAGCCTGATGACGCATGGCGTCGGCTTGAGCAGCCTGCATCAATGCCACTGCGAGACGTCGCTCCTGACGCGTCCGCAGAAATGCAGCCATCACGGCGATGACGCTGAAGATGGCAAGAATCACGAGGCGAACTGTCTGGGCTCGCACATTGCCATCGACTGCGAAGCGTCCGAAGGTGAACGCCGACAACCACGTGATGACGGAGACCAGCGCCGTTGATCTCGGCGTCCCGAAAACGGCACTGAGCAACGGAATTGCCGACAACACTCCGAGATACGCGGTCTTCGGACCCTCGATGACATCCGCAAAGAGGATCCCTCCGGTCAGCAACAGAGGAAAAACGACCGCGAGAACCACCTTCGAGTAGCGCTGCACCACACGACCCCCCCCCGCCCGGGCATGCCCAGAGCGTAGTGATCACGAGGTCACAATCCGGTTGCGATCGGGTCTCGGCGGCGATCGTCAAAGGGATCGCTCATTCCAACCCAATCCTTACCTTGTCCTCGGCTGTCTCTTCCTTTTCGATGATCCGCTACCTCCATGACCCAGACGCTCTGGTTCCTCACTCGATCTTCCGGAGTCGTGGCACTCGTCCTGATCGCCGCGGCACTCATCGACGGCCTTGTCTTCTCTGGACGAGAAGGCGGTGCACGACTGCGTCCAGCATGGTGGCTCGACCTCCACCGAGGTCTCGGTGGCTACGCGCTCGTCTTCACCGTTTTCCACCTCCTGGCCGCATATGGCTCCGACCTCGGCTATCGCCTTGTCGACGTTCTCGTTCCTGGTGTGTCGAAGTCATCGACTGCAGCGATGGCTCTCGGTGTCCTCGCGTTCTACGCCATTGCCGTCACCGTCCTCACCACGTGGCCCAAACGACGATTCCGGCGACGTCTCTGGCATCTCGTTCACCTGCTGTCGATTCCCGCCGCGGTTACGGTGGCGATTCACGGCTGGCAGATGGGCACCGATGTGACCAGTGGTTGGTACGTCACGCTCATGGTCATGCTGACCGGCTTGGTGATGTATCCGCTCGGGCTCCGACTCTCAGGAGTTCTTCGTCGACGCCTCGGCACTTCCCCGATGCCCGTCCGGCCTGATAACTCTGCGCCCCAAATCGAGCCTCCAACAACTCCGATTAGCAAACGCGCCTTCGCCGATGCCACCCATTGAGTTCTGCAAACGAAAGTGAACGATCACATGAGCAACGCCAACGATCCCCTCGAACGACTCACCGAATCAGCGACGACACCGCGTTCGGTCTCGAAGAAGCGTCATGCCGCTAAGGGAAGTCGAACGGTTGCCCTTGGACTGAGCGTGGTGTCGACGCTCGGTGTCGCCGCCTACCTTCATCAATCTGCCGAGTCCGCTCATGCGACGGCCCTTGATCTCGCCTCCACACAAACGCCGGATACGACATCTCCCACCACTGCCTCGCCCACCACGCGCCCTTCCCCCGCACCGGCACCGACGACGCCATCGACGATCGCCAAAGTTCCTGCACAAACCCCCTCAACGACGGCACCCAAAGCATCCACCACCGGATCGCTCAAGGACGGCACCTTCACCGGTTCCACCGCGACAACGAGGTGGGGACCAGTCCAGGTTCGCATCACGGTGACAGGGGGACGAATCGCCGCGGTCGATGTCCCGACGTTTCCCTCGGGCGACAACAAGAGCATCCAGATCAATCGCGTGGCGGTTCCACGACTCGTGCAATCAACACTCACTGCTCAGAGCGCATCGGTGAATTCGGTTTCAGGAGCGACCTACACGAGCGCGGGGTACAAGACGTCGCTGCAATCGGCCATCGATACGTCCAGAGCCGCATCGTGATCTCCACGTCGACCGGACTCCACCATGTTGAGTACGTCATGGGAATGGCGGTTTCGATCGATAGTCGAGACGACGTCGATCCCACTGCACTAGAGGACGTCATCATGTGGCTCCATCACGTCGACGCAACGTTCAGCACCTACAAGATGGACAGCGCAATCACTCGATACGCCCTCGGCCAGCTCCGTGCCGACGAGTTGAGCACCGACGTCACCGAGGTCCTTGCTCTCTGCGAAGACCTCTGCGAAGAGACCGGCGGCGCCTTCAACTGTTCCGTCGTTCCCGCCCCCAACGGCACCAACTTCGACCCGTCGGGCCTCGTCAAGGGTTGGTCCATCGAACGGGCCGCCCAACGGCTCGAGGCACATGGCCTTCGAAATTTCTGCATCAACGGCGGGGGCGACATCGCCGTTCGGGGTGAGTCATCTCCGGGGCAACCGTGGCGAATCGGGATCCGCCATCCATTCGAGGATCAGTGCTCTGCGGCGGTGGTCGATCTTTCCGGTGTGATCGCTATCGCCACCTCAGCCACCTATGAACGCGGAGCGCACATCATCGATCCACGCAGCGGCCAGCCCACTGCGGAGCTCTCAAGCGTGACGATCATCGGCGAGGACCTCACCTTTGTCGACGCCTATGCCACCTCGGTCTTCGTCATGGGACTCGATGGCGTCGAGTGGCTCATGGACACCCAACCCGGTTACGACGCGTTCGTCATCGGCCATGACGGGCTCACCTGGGAGACCCCGGGTTTCGCCGCGAGGCGGTCGACCGATCAGTAGGTGAATCCGGTTGCGGCCATCCATGCCGCGTCGACGTGGAATGCACCCGAGGCATCGACGGTGTCGACCGTGACCGGCGCAGGAATGCGATTACCCGTCGCCGAATCGAACGCCACGGTGCCGGTCCAACCCTTCCAACCCTTCGTGGCGAGCAACGCGTCCTTCAACGCCGAGGCCGATGTTCCACCGGCCCGACCGATCGCGTCGGCCAGCAGCATCACGGAGTCATAGGTATAAGGCGACCATGATCCGGGAGCGGAGTTGAACTGCTTCGAATAGGCCTCGACCAATGCCGCGCTGTTCGGGAAGTCACTGGGAGCGGGAACACCGACGACCGGACACTTCTGAGCGGCAGGGATCCCTGCAGCAGTGACATAACCGTTGTCGTAAGCGCCGTAATCCGCAAGGCACTTCGCCGAGGTGTTCGCCGCCAACATCGCCTGCGCGATCAGTCCCGCTTCGGGGTAGTAGGTGACGACGTACACCGCCGAGGGGTTCGTGGCCAACACCTTCGCAACGGTGTCCGAATAGGACTTGGCTCCGGGAGTGATGGACTCGGTGGTGGTGATGGCCACACCCGCTTTGCCCAGCGACGTGGTCATCGCCTGACCCGCCGCCTTCGTGTAGTCGGTGGTCGAGTCCACGATGAGTGCGACCGATGACGCCTTCAACTGTTTGACCAATGCATCAGTGGCAACCGGAGCGATCTGTGATGTCATCGGTTGAAGCGTGAAGCCGATACCTGCGGTCTGGTCAGACGAGGTGAGGCGAAGCGGAACCAGACCCGCTGCGGTGTAGATCGGCAGCGTCTTGAGTCCGACGCCCGAATTGTAGGGACCGACCACCGCGTCGAGGCCAGCCTTCACCGCGTTGTTCGCCGCTGCCACCCCGGCATCGGGATCTCCCTTGTCATCAATGGCGACGATTTCCACCCGCTTCCCACCGATTCCGCCATTTCCATTCAGCTGGGCGGCTGCCTGCTTGGCCCCATTCAGCATGCCCTGACCGAGTTCCGAAAGGCTGCCGGAGATAGGCGCCTCAAGACCGATACGAATCGTCTCGCTGTTCTTGGACGAGGAGGAGGATGAACACCCCAGCGCAAGTGTCGCAATCGCAACAACGGACACAACTGCGGTGACGACGGCAAACTTCGACTTCATGAGATCTCCTTCGTGGGCCGCCCGATCGTACTCATCACGATGACAGCGGCAGACGATGCCACTCAACTGACACGCCAAAAGAGCAAGAGATCGTGCGACAAGCGATCGGCCTCAACCTGCGAAACTGGGCGCAACTGAGGCTGCCACGTTCTTCACGATGATTCCCGTGACATCGCCATAGGTGACGTCAACAGTGAGCGGGAAGTTCGTGGGTGGCAAGTAGCCGGACGGAGGTTCCTCAACAATCGTGTAGATCCCCGGGGCGAGCGTGGGGATCGAAAAGTCACCGTTCACGTGGGTCGTGGTGGAGGCGATCACGTTGTTGGCGCCATCGAAATTCGCGGTCGCATTGCAGATCGCGCCC
>CAZMJK010000003.1:12836-27207 GCA_964566555.1 uncultured Bifidobacterium sp.
TTGTTGGCGCCATCAAGGACCGACACCACTGCGTCAGCCACCGGCTGAGAGGCCGACGGAGCAGACGTCGACGTTGTGGTGGATGATGAAATGGGATCGGAGGAGATGTTCCCCGAGATTGTCCGAAGATTCGACGCGATCCACAAACTGGCAGTCGGAATGCCCGAGAGATTCGCGTTTGCGAGGGTGAGTTGGCTCAGTCGCACCGAAGGCATGAACCAACCCGAGGCGCCGACAGTGTCGTTGACATTCCCTTGTAGGACTCCGCCGGAGACTCCGGATGTCCACACCGGCGTGTCATAGACAGATACACCTGTGCACGTTGACGGCTTCGGTGAGGAAATGTTGCAGAAATTGAATACGGACTGAAAACCGAGATTGGCACCTGAGACCGGTGTCCCGAATTCATCGATTGCCGAAATGGAAATTGACTCGGCATCGACATCACCGATGGCGAACCCCCACCCGGTAATGGGTGTTGGCGAAGCGAACGTGATCGTCGTAGTGCTCGTGGCCTGCCCTGTTGTCGGGCTGAAGTTCAGATACCCCTGGTTCTGCGAAGAGGTGAACTGCGCTCCGAACGGGGTGGCGGCGGAGAGCCACGTCGAGGCACCACTCGGAACGCTCGGGCTGAGACTGTTCGTAACGATGGACGCCGACGGAAAGCCCGCAGCTCCCGGCATCGACAGTGTTGAGGTCCACGATGGGTTGGCGCCTGTAGGGGTGGCGAAGGTGGCGTAGGCCGCGTTCGGGGTGGCCACCGCTTCGACCCGTGCTCCGCCCATGAGGACAACGGAAGCGATCGACACGATTGCGATGAGCGCTGAGAGGCGCCGTCGACTGCCCATGATCGATGAATGAGTTTCATTCGAGTGCATGTTCTCAGTCCATCACATCCTCCGACTCGAATCACAACTTTCACTGAGCCGCTGGCCGAATGAGACGGCGATTCACGCTCGAGCGAGTTCCATCGCCTCAGCAGTGAGGTGGATCGAACGCAGGCGCTCGTCGATCGTGGGCGACTGATGGCACACCATGAGCTCGTCAGCGTCGGCATACTCGGCGAATTCAACGAGTTGTTCACGCACCGACGCCGGGGTTCCCGCCGCTGTGTGTTTCATCATGCCCGCAATGGACGCACCTTGCGGAGAGTCGAGGATCCGATCGACGTCCGCATCGGGAAGATCTGCATTGGGCTTCACCAGAAATCGACGTAACCGTGCGCGTCGCGTCGCAATGAATTGCCTCTGAGCATCGTCATCGGACTCGGCGGCGATGACATTCACGCCGGCAAGGACATGTGGTCGATCGAGCTGTTCCGAAGGACGAAAGTGCTCTCGATACAGCGCAACCGCCTGTTGCAGGTACTGGGGCGAGAAATGTGAGGCGAATCCGAACGGCAGGCCGAGCACTGCGGCGAGTTCAGCGCCGAACAACGAAGAGCCGAGGATGTAGATCGGCACCTTCGTCCCTCGACCCGGTGTCGCGTTCACGCCGGGCACTCTCGTCGTGTCACTGAGATACCCCTGGAGTTCGAGAACATCCTGAGGGAAATGCTCGGCCGCTCTCGGATCTCGACGGAGCGCCTGCACCGTCATCTGATCGGTTCCCGGCGCGCGTCCCAAGCCGAGATCGATCCGGCCCGGATGAAGCGTTGCCAACGTTCCGAATTGCTCAGCGATGACGAGGGGAGCGTGATTGGGCAGCATCACGCCCCCAGAACCGAGGCGGATCGAGGTTGTATGCGCCGCGACATGGGCGATGAGCACAGCGGTCGCAGAGGATGCGACCGCCTCCATGTTGTGATGTTCGGCGTACCAGACGCGCAAGTAGCCACTCGCTTCGGCGACCCGGGCGACATCGACGCAGGCCGAGAGCCCGTCAGCGACGGAATCGCCGGATCCCACAATGGCGAGATCGAGGATGGAGAGACGCAGGCTCATACTCTCAGCCTAGGGCGATCGAAAACGCACATGACCGGCATCACGTCGCCGCCACGCGCCAGACTGAGCCATGGACCTCGTTCCGGTCGTCGACATCTCTGCTCCGAGTTCCGCGTCCTTCGACGAACTCGACTCCGCGTGCCGGGACCACGGATTCTTTCTTCTGGCCGGACATGGACTCGATGACCTCATCGACGAGACCTGGTCGGAGACCAGACGTTTCTTCGATGCGCCGCGTCCGATCCGAACCGACATCGCACGAAACGAGCAGAATCCGCTCGGCTGGTTCGACCGCGAACTCACGAAGCGGGCACGCGACCACAAGGAGGTGTTCGACTTCGTTGATCCGTCTGTGGGTGATGAGATGAATCGTTGGCCTGATCTCCCCCAGTTCCGGGAGGCGATGGTCAGGTACTTCGACGAGATGACAGCACTCGCGCAGCGCACCCTCGATCTCCTGCACACTGCACTCGATCTCGGAGGGTCGTCCCGTACGGCGCTTTCCTTCGCTCGCTACGGAAGCACCGTCCGCTTGAATCTCTATACGGTCGGAGATCCGGTGCCCGAAAACGAGCGAGAGGGTCTCGCCGAACTCGGTGACTCCGCTCTCGGACACCACACCGATCCCGGAACGCTGACCCTTCTCCTCCAGGACGACACCGGAGGATTGCAGGCGCTTTCCGAGACCGATGGGTGGATCGATGTGCCACCCGAACCCGGAACCATCGTGGTGAATCTGGGTGATTGCACTCAGGCATGGACCAACGATGAGTACAAGGCCGCCGTCCATCGGGTGACGCCGATGACCGAGCGCCGTCGATTCTCCATTCCCTATTTCGCCAATCCTGCCCGCGATTCGATCATCGAGCCCCTGCCCGAGTTCGCGGTGCCCGGCGCCAACTACCGACCATTCGCGTGGCGCGACTTCATGGCCGCTCGGGCTTACGACAACTTCACCGATCTGGGAACGGACGACGCACAGCTCGCCGATTTCCGCGTCTGATCGTCACTGCAATTCCTCACGCGATCGGGAGATCCCGATCCCGGAGCCGATCGGCGCGACCCGTAGGATCTCGCCCTATGGCTCCGCGAAAGAATGTTGCGATCATCGGTGCGGCTGGCTCCTGTGGTCGGCAGTTGGCCATGCAATTGCTCAATCGAGAGGTGTTGCCTCCGTATTCGCGACTGCAACTCGTTGCGCGAAGAGGCGGCAAGAGTGAAATTGAGATTCTCGGACTCAGATCCGACCTTCGCGATGCATTTGCCGACACTGCTCCCCATATCGAACTCATCGACCGACCCGAACTGATCGACGCCGACATTCTGGTCATGCTCGCCGGCATGACCGTGCCGAACGACCCCACGCTCAACATGGACAGGCGAACGCTCGCCCGCAAGAACCTGTCCATCTTCGAGACCTTTGCCCAAGAGATCGGCAAACGTCCCGGCGAACCGCCGCTCGTCATCGTGCAATCGAACCCGGTCGAATTGGGCGTCGAGGTGTTCTCCCGCTACATGGATCGACATTTCGTGATCGGTGCCGGAGCGAATTCGGACACGATGCGCTTCAGCCGCGAGGTCGCTGATTCCTTGGGCGTTCGTAGTTCCGATGTCACTGCGATGATGTTGGGCCAACACGGTGACAACCTCGTCCCGATCTGGAGCAAAGTCGCCGCCAAAGGCGTCGACGCGTCAGTTCTCACGGAATGGATCGCCGAGCAACGAAACGGCCGGATGCTCGAGCAGTTCCCCGACGAGATCGTCCACCAACGCGTCGAACTCCTCGGTGAAGTCGCCAATGACCGTGCCCACGAGGCATTCGCCCGAGCCGCGCAACTTCCCGCTGACCTCCGAGCTGCAGTCAAACCTTTCCTTGTTCACACCACGGCCGGTCGTACCACCGAGATCATGACCGCGCATTCAGTGGCCGACATCATCGCAACACTCATCAACGGGCGCGCCACCGTCCATCCGTTGCAGGTGCGTCTCGAGGGCGACTATCTCGGTCTCACAGGCACAGGAGCCGTTCCCGTGCAACTGACCCACGATGGCTGGACTCGAGTCGTCGATCTCGACCTCGCCGACGATGAGGTCGACGCGCTCCACCGATCCTTCTCCGCAGTTTCGTCGATGATCGCGAGTGTGCAGGCCAACTGACGAACGATCCGGCGCGAAATCAGGTTCGATCAGTCAGCAAGTGTCTCGACGTAATCGATGAGCGCTCGCATGCCGAGCTCGTAGGCCCGCTCCGATGAATCGGACACCGACTTCTCACTCTTCGCCACGGCATCAAACGACGCATTGTTGAGCAACCGGTAACGCGCTCGGCGAATCTTCATGTTGTCCGGCGCACGTGACATATCGAAGATGCTCGACCCGACCGAATAACTCTCGAGTGTCTGGTAGGCGCGAACAAGGTTGTCGCCCGACAAGCCCATCTTCTCCAGGTTCGCAATCGCACTCTCCATCAACTTGAGCGCCGCCGGCGTATCGCCTTCGCTCACAGCGATCGCTGCCGCCAATTGCGGATGGGCGACGAACGCGCGGCGTGACGCCAGCATCTGGGCCTCGACCTTGGCCCGCGGTGATCCATTCGCCGGAACGGCGTCGTAGATGGACTGGAACAAGGCATCAACCATCGCCGCCAACAAGGCTCCCTTGCTCGGGAAGTGGCGGTAGCAGGCCGTGGCATCGACGCCGAGAAGTTCACCCAAGACCCGCATCGTGAGTTCGTTCAGACTGTTCTCGTCGACGAATTTGGTCGCCACCTCGACGAAGTCGGCCTTGGTCAACGTCTTTGTGCGAGCCATCGCCAAAGTCTACGTTGTTGTCATCAACCTCGAGGCCATTGCGGTGACCAGCACCCGGACCACTACCTACGATCAGGGGGTGACCCTCGCGATGAATACCCGACGTGTCTCGGCCGTCGTCACCCTGGTCGTGATGGCGACCCTTGCGTTGGCCCTTCCGGCCTGCGGAGGAAGCGGTTCCGCCAAACAGGGAGTCACCATCAAGGCCCCGGTCCTGTGGGCCGGAACCGGCTCGAAGGGTGTGATCGAATCCGGCGTCGAGAACGCCACGGTGACGGTCGCCAATACGGGAACTCCGGGTTTCACACTCGATCTCACCTCGGTCGCAGCCAAGAACGCCGGTCCGCAGTGGTTGGCCGCCACGGCATCGGCGGCCGCGGTGGCGACCTTTCTGAGTGGAATCGATCCCGCCGCTGTCGATGTCTCATACACGATCACGGGACAGATCGACGGACCATCCGGTGGTGCGATGCTGACGGTCGCCTCGCTCGCCGCCATCCGTGGAACGAAGCTCCTCGACAACGTGACGATGACGGGCACGATTTCGCCCGACGGAAGTGTCGGCCGAGTCGGAGAGATTCCGGCGAAGCTTCGCGGTGCGGCCAAGGCCGGCTACAAGACCGTTCTTCTTCCGGTCACAAATCTGGTGGCATCGGGTGAAGCGTCCACTTCCGACATGATCGAGTTCGGTCGCTCACTCGGGCTCGAAGTTCGTGGCGTCGAAGACGTCGCCGCCGCCTTCACGGAATTCACTGGCGAAACCATCTACCCCGAAGCTGCGCCGGCTCCGGCGCCGTCGCCGGCGACCCAAGCCACGGTCCGCGCGCAAACAACCCGACTCCTCGACCGCATTCGAGCGGGACTCACACCAACCACGAGTCCCATCGTCGTCAATGAACTCGCGCAAGCAAGTGCCGCGCTGGCCGCGGGCGACGTCGCCAAGGCCTACGGAGTGGGTGTGGACACCTACACGCTGCTGACCCGTGAAAACGCAATCGCCGCGATCAATGCGATCGCCACCAGTCAAGGGTTCCCCGCCGCTCTCGAATCACTGAAGCAACAAACACGAGAGTTGGAGGATCGGAGCACCGCAGCACTCGAAGCGGGATCGAACGTCACCGGTCTCGATGCCGTTGCCCAACTTTCGGTTCCCTTCTCACTGGGTTGGATCACATGGTCCGATGCAATTCTCGAAGGAATTCAGAAGGCCCTCGCCACCGGCGTCATCACCACAACTGCCTATGGAGCAACCGCAGCGTCGCTCGCCGAACAACGAGCTTCGCTCGAGGTCTTCGGCCCCGATGCGCTCGAGGTGGCTCGAACCACGTCGAATCCAACGATCACCACCAACGTTCCTCCGTCCGAGTTCCTCTCGAACTACACCAACTTCCTGATCGAGGCCGGCAACGCCAACAAGGAGTACCTCAGCATCGTTCTCGGCTCGCGAAACACGATCGATTCCTCGGGTACACCGATCTTCACCGCACTCGGACTCAATGCCCTTGCGGAAACGGTCGCAACAATTCCTCCCGAAACTCAGGAGGTTGAGGAGGAGATCAGACAATCGGCAATCGCCGTGACTTATTTCGTGTTCGGGACCGGTTTGGTTTCGAACACCGGTGCCAACGGCATCATCGGCAGCGGGACCGAAGCCGATACCCGCACCACTTTCACGACTCCAGGGCTCAACAACGTCATCCTCCTCGCCGACGCCGGCGTCCGATCACTGGTCGATCTGCTGGCTGCCCGTTCGATCGATCCCGCCTATCCCCGGTGGTCCGCCAGTTGGGGTGTTGCGGTAGCGAAGGCCCTGAACAACGACGGACGCGACTCGGCTGGTGAGTACATCGCCCTGAACGAGCTGTGGTACGACAGCATCAATTGTTCGGTGCTCTACGCCGCAACTTCTCGGTCGTAACTTCACAAGAGCGCATCCGCAGTATGTGGTCAAATCTGAAGTCGCAACGAGCGACAATCCACCGCTTCAGCTGATTCGACTACACCATCGCTCGGAAGAGCGCTTCTGCGTCTTTGGCGTCGGGCTTCGCGAATTCGAATTCGAACGAATCATCAGGGCCAAATGAGAGCGTCAGAGTGGGCAACTTGACCAATGCAACGCGGGTTGAACCCAGTTCGGCGCTCTGAATCGCTGAGCGATCAATCACGAGAGCGATTTCCTGCGGAGAACTGCTCATTCCTCCGATGCTGAGAAGAAAGATCCGTTCAGTCGTAAGGGCCACATACGCACCTCTCTTCAATTTCGCCTCGATTTCGGCAGGCTCAGGCGCTCTTTTTTCGGCCATCGAGGCGGCGACTGCTCCGACGGCTCCGAACATGAAGTAACTCGAGGACTTTGCATGCTTCATGATCCCACCGAGCGGCATTGCCTTCGCCGCCGTAATGAAATTTTCGCCCTCAGCGAGCACTCCGGCAGCGATCAGAAATTCTTCGACTTTCGATTGCTTTTTCCCCATAGGAAAATCATAGACACTCCCCGACAACCACGCTTAGAAAGTTCCGCAGGACAGTGTCATCGCCGGACCTTGCTCTCACAGTCAAACTGTTCGCATGGAACACCTCTGGTTCTTCGTGGGCGTCCTTGTCGGCATTGCTCTTGATTCGCCGCTCAAATTCATCGCGAAGTCGCTCAAGGACCGCCAACTAGTCAGAGCCGATCCTGTGGTCTTCACCTGGCAACTCTTTCTCATCGTGCTTCTCATCGAATTCTGGGTCGCATCGATTTCCATTTCGCGGACGGAAATGGGCTTGGCACAATTTCTTCTCTTCCTCCTTCTCCCCTTCGGAGCGATGGTCCTCTCAGGTCTCTCGAATCCCACTGTCGAACCCGGCACCAACCAATATGAGGAATTTGAGAACCAGCGACTCCCCTTCTTTCTCATCCTTGCGGCACTTCCGATCGTGAGCGTCCTTCGGGAGCTTGTCGCCGGAGAGGACATCCCTCTTGATGCCGATCTCGTTTACCGAGTACTCGTCTTCATCGGCGCTTTGATTGGAATCTTTATTCGAAATCGCAAGATTGCACTTGTGCACGCGCTTGCGATGTTGACTTTGATTGCTGCCTACATGTTCGACGTCTACGCAACCGTTCTGGCGTAACGATTCGGCGAATCAGGGCCACGCCAACGGGCAAGCCTCGTCGGTCAACAGATCGCCCTCGACGAGAGTCCGATGATGATCCTTCATGGGTGAACCGGGAACGACCTTGAAGGTGGTCCCGTCACCGACATAGCGAACACTGATCGCTCGACGACGCGTCGTCGGACTCAGGTTGCCGCTGGCCGCATGGATCGTCCGGGCATGATGCACGGTCAGGTCGCCCGGAGACGTCTCGAAACTGATGACGCGAGCCTCGCCGACCATCCGGTCGTAGTCAGGAACCTCGACACCATCGGTACCCGGGATCGCCATATCGGAAACGAACATGTTGGGCCGATACTTGGTCGCGTCACGATGAGAGCCGACAACGAAACGCACGGCTCCCATTTCCTCCGTCACCACATCAAGCGGCACCCACGTCGTACACACCAAGTCACCGTCGAGATGGAAGTACGACATGTCCTGATGGAACCCCGTCTTCTCCTGGGTTCCGGGCTCCTTCACCAGCACTGAATCCTCATACAGACGAACCTCGGCGCTTCCAAGGAGCGCCGCGACGATCTCGGGGAGTGGAGAACGAAGCGCAAACTCCCTGAACTCCTCCTGCACGAGCCAATGATCGGTTCCGGCCTTGAATCGACCCCGCGGAAGACCCGAAGCCGCAACCGCCTCATCAATCATCCGGGTGGCGCCCGCGCCCGACTCGAGAAGGTCGGCCATCTCCGAAAGATCGGCCATCGTGGACGTGTCGAGAGCGGCATCGATCGGCGCTGCCATCGAGTCGACCAGCTCCACCGGAAGGATCGATCGCAGACAAACGACCCCGTCGCGCCAGAAGGCGTCGATCTCATCCTGTGTGACTGAACGGAGGGGAGCTACTCGTTCCATCCGCTCATCCTGCCCCAGCCGTCACACCGTTGCCGGGCCATCTACGAAATGAATGCTCTGAGCTCGTCGGCGTCATTGGCGGCCTGCCGTTTTGCCATGGCGATCGCGTCGGGTACCGACTTCGGGTCCATCAACGTTTGCAGATCCATGGTCTCCGGGCTCCGAAGGAGGACCCGTGACCCCGAAGCCTCGAGTTGGGCAACCTCCGATTGGAACGCGCCTGGCGCCTGTGTCATCGCGCCGACGTCTTTCGGCGTGGGATCGACGAGGCTCAGCACGACGACTCGGTCCGCACCAGCAAGGAGATCCAGGTGGGTCCCCGATCCACTGACCCCGCCATCCATGCATCGCCGATCGCCGATGGGCTGTGGGCTGAAGATGCCGGGGACTGCGCTGCTCGCCGCAACCGCCCTCTCGATGCGAACACCCGATCCACCGGTGACGACACATCGCTCCCCCGTCACCGTGTCGACACAGGTGACGTGCAGAGACGACGCAGGCCATGCGCGCGACAACAGCATGAGCGACACGCTGCGCGCCATCTTGTTCGCCGATGGAGTCGCCGCCGCCAATGCGAGATGACCGAGTGATCGGACGAGGTCCGGCTCGGCGCTCTGCGCCGCCACAAAGGCGTCGAGGGCGCGCTGCTGACTCGGCTTCAGGGAACCCGAAGGAGCGAGGGCACTGACCAGCGCTGGAGTTTTGGCGAAGAACGAGACCTCGCGCTCGAACCTTCGCAGGTGACCACCTTCGAGAATCGCTCCGACGAGAGATCCAGCCGAGGTCCCCACCACGCGATCAGCGCCTTTGAGTTCGACCCCCCGACGCGCGAGTTGTTCGAGATAGGTGACCTGCCATGCAACGAAGAAGAGGCCTCCCCCACCCAACGAAACACCGAGATGGAGTCCCGCTCCCGCTCGAGCGGTGAAGTCGATTGGTCGGGCCAATCCATCGGAATCCATAAACGGAGACTACTGAACGGCGGTTTCCTCCGCCCTTCAGTGAAGGAAGGCCGCCGCGGCTCCCAACGCGAGAACGGCGAGCAACCCCGTGGCGAGAAGCGCGAATCGAGTGTCGTTCTCTCGCCACCATTCCGCGACGAGCCAAGCCACCCGCAGCACTGGCGCCGCAATGAGGATCGCGATGCACGCGATTCCGCTGACTCTTCCAGCGGTACCGGGAATGAACGCGCCGCCGAGCGCAAGAGCGAAGGTCAGAATCAGTGCGATCTGCAGGATTCGCGACAGGATCGGGAACTCGTTCATCGGCGCACGATCAACATCACACCAATGAGGGCAAGGACGACGGAGAGTCCTCGCCGAACGATCGGGGGAGGCAACAAGTGCTGCAATCGTACTCCGATCGTTCCGCCGGCGAGACCTGCCGCTGCGACGAGCGCGGCATCGGAGACGATCACCCGACCCTGCGACTCATAGACGAGGAGACCGACTGCGGCAGTGACGCCGACCGTGAACGTCGAGGTCGCCGCCGCCACCTTCACCGGAACATGCATCACCTCTGACGCAGTGGGTGTCTTGATCCATCCACCCCCAACACCTGATAAACCCGAGATCAATCCCGCCACGCCCATTCCGAGTAACCCGAGTGGCAATCGATTGGCCCGATAGGGGACGAACTCGTTGCCGAGGGGATACACGCCCGACAGCGTTCCCGGCACCTCACCAACATCGTCTGGGCCAAGACGTGCGTCCGGAAGATTGCGCACGCCTTTTCGACGCGCTCCGGCGAATGCCGCGATCAACGCGACAAACCCGAGAACCACGGCCAGAAGGGATTGGCCCACGAATCCCGAGACGAGTGCCCCGACGAATGCCGCTGACGACGCGACGATCTCAGTGGTGACGCCGAGACGATGGTTCACCACCCGGGCGGTGAGTTGGTGAGGTGCGGCGGCGAGCGACCCAGCGGCGACCGAGACCAACCCCAGAGGGGCCGCGTACTTCGCTTCCATTCCCGACAGCACGAGCACCGGGACGAGAAGGATTGCCCCACCGATCCCGCCGAGCGTTCCGATTGCAGCGGTGAGGAACGCAGCGAACGCCAGAGCAACCGGATGCACGCGCCGAACCTACCAAACCGGCTTCGGGTCGCTGATGTGACGAGTCTCTCGCCGGATGACTCAGTTACCGCTTGATCGTGATGGTGAGATCAGGGGCCGACAGCGTGGAGGTTGTTCCATCGAACCACTTCGCGTCCGGGGTTCCCGCCACGAATTCGTTGAGGAAGGCGACTGTGAGCCCTGAACTCAATTCCATGTCGCGGGCATAGGGCATGAACTCGGGTCCGCAACCCTCAGCCGCCTGAACCTTGATCGCGGTGGCCACCAGCGCAGGCGCATCGGGCAGCTTCGGGATCTCATCGAGATACATGCACACATCTGTGTACGACTGATGCGCGGCGTCGGTCATGACCACGAGGACGACCGGCGGACCGCTGATGAGATCGAAAGGACGCTGCGAATCAAGCTCCAGAGGCGTCGTGATGTCTTTGGTTCCCACCATGAGCATCACGGGAATCTTGATTCCGGCGAGTTCGGAATCGGAAAGTCGTCGGGTGTACGGAGCCTGACCCACGACCGCTCTGATACGCGGATCGGGTGCGATCGTGCCCGCCGGTCCCGAGTGTCCACCGGCAGTCGCCAACACGGTGTACCCGCCGTAGCTGTGGCCGACGAGACCGATCCTGTTCGGATCGATGGCGCCCTTGAGCTTGGGGTAGGGCGATGGCGACAGCGTCGACGAACCCGCACCCGAGGATTGCGCTGTCGCCCAATCGATGAGTGTCTTCACGACAGTGGGACGAAGGAAGTCGTTCTGATCCTGGGACACCGAGCGACCGAGCAATTGGTCGGCCGCCGTATTGCCATCGTGATTGGCCGAGAGCACGACATAGCCATGACTCGCAATGTCTTCGGTGAGAAAGGACGCGACGAAACTCTGTCCACCGCTGCCGTGTGAATAGACGACGAACGGAAAGTTCCCCTTCGTGTTGATCGGAGCACCTTCGATCGCCACTTTCGAATCGAAGTAGGCCGTGGGCAGAAG
The DNA here is from genome assembly GCA_964566555.1 of uncultured Bifidobacterium sp. Taxonomy (GTDB): domain Bacteria; phylum Actinomycetota; class Acidimicrobiia; order Acidimicrobiales; family Acidimicrobilacustridaceae; genus Acidimicrobilacustris. The sequence goes on from CAZMJK010000003.1 coordinate 24,660, forward strand.
TGCGTACCGCGTCGGCGTACCCGTTGCCCCCTCCGCCGCCGGATACCAGAGATCGGCGGTGATGATCTTCCCCGACGAGGAATCGGTGATCGCAACCGTCTCATGACCGACGGCGTAGATCCCCGATCGAGCCGGTAGAGGTTGTGGTGTCGCCGAGGTCGAACCACCGCTCGATCCACATGCGGCCAGGACGAGTGAGCCCACGACGAGCACGAGAGCGGGCACTGAGAGAAGTCGGGTGCGCAAAGACATGGCGGACACCCTCCCACACCGGCGACCGTTCGCAAGACTCCGGCCAATTCGGACGCGGACCGAGACGGGGATGACTACCTTTCGACACGAACAAGGGGGCTTGTCATGGAACTCAAACACGATCTTCCCGATGGAATGGTCGAGTGGATCGCCGAGGTGGGCGGTGGAGAGATCACTCGTCTCACGCGCCACGTGGCGCGGCGCGAGGCGTGGGTGGTTGACGTCACCCGCCCCGACGGCAGCGTGCTGGAGGGTTTCCTCCGACTCGAACGGGTACCCGCTGGGCCCCGATCTTCGACCTCCCTCGTGCGGGAAACCCGAATCATCCAGGCCCTGGCCACGACCGATATTCCTGTTCCTGAGGTCTACGGAGTCAACGACGAACTCCATTGCACGCTCTTCGAGCGGGTCAGGGGCCGGTCCGATATCGACAAACTCGATGACGCCACTCAACAGCGGGCAGTGATGGAGGACTTCATCCGCGTCATCGCGCGGATGCATCAACTCGATCTCGACGAACTGGATCTGGCTGATGTGATGCCCTACATCCCGTCATCACCCCAGGAAGCGGCATTGAACGACGTCGACCTCGCGCTCGAACAGTGGGATGCGTTCCTTGCCACCTATCACGACCCCCTCATCAGTTACGGCGTCAGGTGGTTACGAGAGAACGCGCCGACTTCGATGGCCCGATTATCGCTGGTGCAGGGCGATACCGGACCAGTGAACTTCATGTTCGATGGCGACCGGGTAAGCGCCATCATCGATCTCGAGTGGGGCCATTTCGGCGATCCTCTCGAAGACCTCGGAAACATCTGCGCTCGGGAATTCTGGAATCCGAGCGGAGGACTCACCGGTCTGTTCCACCTCTATGAACAGGAGTCGGGAATCCCTTACACGAAGTTCTCCGCGCAGTACTACCGAGTCCAACAGAACGTTCGAGGAATGATCCCGATTCATGCGATCTCGGTCAATGCCCATCCACGCGAATCCCTCGCGTGGTTCCTCTGCTATCGATACCTCGGCGATCGCGCCACATGTGAATCGCTGGCCGAGGCTGCGGGATTGACGGTCGAACGACCGGTCATGCCGGAGGACGACGGGGAGAAAGACATCCTTGCCGATGCCGCCCTGTGGTCGCTCGAGCGCGATGTCGCCCCTCATCTCTCCGATGCGTTCGCACTCTCGCGACTCAACGATGCCGCCATCCTGATCAGGATCATGGATCGAAAGCGACGCTACGGGGCTGTTCTCGACGCTACCGAGTGCGATGAGATGACCTCCCTCCTCGGCGCTCGACCCGCCAGTCGACGTGAAGGGAACGCGGCGCTGGTCGAGATGATCAGCACCGAAGACATCGATGACAACGCCGTCATCACCTACCTCACACGACGCGCCTATCGAGACGAATGGCTCCACGAACCGGCTGTCTCGCTCTACCCGACGAGAAGCTGGTCTGCACTCGACGATTGAGTCAGGTCGCTCCATCCAGAAGGGCATCGAGCTGCGCGGGGTGCGCCGCGATCTGTTGAGCACCTGCTGCACGCAGTTCCTCTTCGGTCCCGAACCCCCAGCCCACCCCGATGAACCGCGTTCCCAATTCTGCGGCCCCCAATGCGTCGTGGTCACGGTCGCCGATCATCACCACTGCTGCCGGCTCGTCGATGTCGAGTCGATGAAGCGCATCGGCCATCACGACCGGCTTCGCTGCGCCGGCTCCGTCGCGTTCGGCGCCGACGACGATCTCGAAATGTGATGCCAAGCCCGCGTGATCGACGACCGGTCGGGCGAATCGCGTCACTTTCGATGTCGCCACTGCCAAACGGAAGTCCGCTGCTCGAAGCCGGTCGAGAAGTGCGGGGATGCCGTCATACACCGTGTACTCGTACATGCCGCCGTCCCCGTAGTGCTGGCGATACACCGTGATCAGGGAGTCGATGAGTGACGGATCGGCGCCGACGAGCGCGAAACCTGTGGTCAGCGGCGGTCCGATGAAGCGCGCGAATTGCTCGTCGGTGATCGCCGGCAGATCATGATGGGCGAGGGACGCGTCGACGCAACGACGAATGCCCGGGCTGCTGTCGATGAGCGTTCCATCGAGATCGAACAGCACCGTCCTCTCGGCCACGTAGAAGCAATCAGGAGATGAACACCGGATTGATCGGTGAACCGGTTGCTCCCGTCACCTTCAGCGGAGAGACCGCGATGATTCCCTCGTAGTTCCCGTCTTCGCAGGGCTGGCGAAGATCGAGGTGCTCCATCATGTAGATCCCCGCCTGCACGAGCAGCATCTTGT
>CAZMJK010000004.1:0-6462 GCA_964566555.1 uncultured Bifidobacterium sp.
ACTGCTAACAGGAAACCACCGTCAGCCCCGAATCGCAACCTCGGGGGAGAAGTTCTGGGGATCGGCCCCACCGGGGAGCCGAGAAGGGGTCAGGCCCCGCCGGCCACGGCCTGCATGATCGAGACGGTAACGCCGTCCGGAACGACGGTGTCGAGTCCCTCCATGAAGCGGACGTCGTCGTCGTCGACGAACACGTTGACGTAGCGCACGAGGCTGCCGTCGTCGGCCAGCAACTTGGCCGAGAACCCCGGATAGGCCGCGTCGAGGCTGGCCAACACCTGCGCCACCGTCGCACCCTCGACCGACACGGTCGACTGGCCCGAGGTCAGCGGGCGAAAGACTGGTGGAACTCGGACCGTGACGCTCATGACGGAAACCTCGATGGTAGGTATCGAACGAGGTCGAATCCTAGCGAGCGACCGCGATCGTTCCCCCATTCGCTGCCCCCTCATTCCCCCGCCAGAGGTTCGGCCTTGCTCCCGGAGCCGGACTCGCCAACGATGGAGCCGTGAGCCTCTCCCGTACCCACGTCGCCAGCGCGTTCGATCTCGAGGCTCTCGTCGCGGCGAAAGGGTCGACCACGGTGTCGGTATGCATTCCCGCCCGCAATGAGGAGCCGACGGTCGGGCAGATCGTCGAACGTATTCGCACGAAACTGATCGAGACCTACGCATTGGTCGATGAGATCCTCGTCGTCGATGACCATTCCACTGATCGCACCGCCGCCGAAGCACGAGCCGCCGGCGCGACGGTGATCGATGCGTCAACGGTTCTCGTCGAGTTCGGCCGAGGCCACGGGAAGGGCGAAGCGCTCTGGAAGTCCCTCTATGCGTCGAGTGGCGACATCGTCGTCTGGTGCGACGCCGACGTACGCGACTTCAGCACTCGATTCATCTCCGGGTTACTCGGCCCGCTCCTCACCGATTCATCGGTCGGATTCGTCAAAGGGTTCTACGAGCGACCGGTCGACGGCCATGTCCGCGGTGGAGGTCGTGTCACCGAACTCGTCGCACGACCATTGCTCACGATGTGTTTCCCCGAACTCGGCGACATCGTGCAACCACTCTCCGGCGAATACGGCGGACGGCGCTCGATCCTCGAACAACTTCCCTTCGTCGAGGGGTACGGCGTCGATATCGCCATGCTCATCGACATCGTCGACGCGTTCGGCGTCGACACCATCGCTCAGGTGGACCTCGGCGAACGCATCCATCGCAATCGACCACTACACGAACTCTCACCGATGGCGGCGCAGGTGATGCAGGCGGCGCTGCGGCGCATCCAACCCGGGCTCGTTCCCGATTCGTTCACATTGAGTCCTCCCGACCTCGATGCGCACGCGATCACCTACGCCGAGCGTCCGGCCCTCGCATCGATCGAGGCGTACCGCCAGCGGTTCGACACCCTGTAGGTCCCGCACCCACCGTCCGAGCTCGATCTGTCCTACGTTGCCGACATGGATTTCGGAATCATCTTCGCCAATACGGGCGCCTACACCTCACCTGAAGGCGCAATCACGATGGGTCAGTGCGCCGAGCAGAACGGCTTCGAAAGCGTCTGGACCGTCGAACATCCCGCTATCCCGAAGGGATACGAGAGTGAGTACCCCTATTCGCGCGACGGCAAGATGCCGGGCGACGAAACCGCACCCGTACCCGACCCGTTGATGTGGCTGACCTGGGTGGGAGCACATACGACCACGCTCAAGTTGGCCACCGGTGTGGTGATCCTTCCACTGCGGAATCCCGTCGTCTTTGCCAAGGAATGCGCGACGCTCGACCTGCTGACCGGTGGGAGATTCATCCTCGGCGTCGGTGTCGGCTGGCTTCACGAGGAGTTCGATGCGATCGGCGTGAACTGGGATGACCGCGGCGATCACACCGACGATTCCATCCACGCGCTGCGAACGTTGTGGGAGAGCGAGGTGGCGACGTATCGGGGAACTCACAGTTCCTTCACCGACATCTATTCCTTCCCCAAACCGGCGAACGGATCGATTCCGATCGTGGTCGGTGGCCACTCGAAGCCGGCCGCGAGGCGCGCCGGGCGATTCGGTGACGGGTTCTTCCCCGCCGATCCTCGCAAGCTTCCCGAACTCCTTCCTGTTCTGCGCGACGCGGCGACTGCTGCCGGCCGAGATCCGAACACGATCGAGATCACGACCGGCGGTGCACCCACCGCCGACACCATCACGATGCTCGCCGACCTCGGCGTCACGCGAATGCTGATTCCACCGCCGGCGATGCACCCCGGGAAATTGCCCGAAGCCATGGCGAAATTCGCCGACGAGGTGATCGCGAAGTTCTGACCCCGGCTCAGTGCTCCACGAGCTCAAGAGCGAGTTCGACCGCGCAGCCAATCGGGTCGGCGATCGAGCGCTCTTCACCGAATCGTTCGACCATCGAAACGACCGTGAGTCCGAGTGGCAGTTCGGGGAGTGGTTCCACCACTTCGCCAACAATGACGATGCACGGGACGTCGAATTCAGCACACATCGCCGCCACCCCGCCAACGACCTTGCCATCGAAGGACTCATCATCGAGGAATCCCTCTCCGGTGATCACGAGGTCGGCGGACTCGATGAGTTCATCGAGTCCGACGGCATCGGCCACATAGTCGAACCCGCTCACGAGATCGGCCCCGACCGTGAGCAGGCCCCCGGCGAGACCGCCGGCGGCGCCGGAACCGTCCACATCGGCGACGTCGACACCCGATTCCATCTTGTACACCTGCGCCAGTCGCTCGAGTCGACGGCGCAGGAACGCGACTTGGGATGGCGATGCCCCCTTCTGCGGAGCGAAGACCTCCGCCGCGTCGACAAACCGGGTTCGAACATCGCATGCCACCGAAAGATCGATTCCACGGAACTTCTGCGTTGGATGCATCGCTTTCAATGCGCCGAGCCCACCGTCGGTGGTCGCAGATCCACCGACACCCACCACGATGCGTCGCGCTCCGGCTTCGACAGCACTCAGCAGGAGTTCGCCCACACCCCGGGTCGTCGCTTCGACCGCATCGTTCCCTTCGGGACCCCCGGCGAGTACCAGACCCGACGCTTCGGCCATCTCGATCACGGCGGTGCCTTTGGCCAATCGCCACCTGGCATCGACCGGCGCACCCAACGGTCCGGTCACGGTCGTGGTTCGATTCGGCCCGCCGAGAACATCGAGGAACCCCTCGCCTCCGTCGGCCATGGGGCAGCGGTCCACCTCATGACCTGCAGCGGCCAACGCATCGGCGAGGGCGGTGGCCATCGCGCTGGCACTCGCCGTTCCCTTGAACTTGTCCGGAGCCACGACCACCCGCATTCCCCAAGTGAAGCAGGGTCTCACTGGGCCCCGTAACGTTTCCGGGTCCACCGACGATGACTCTGCCGTGAACCGACTCCGAATCACTCCGATCGCACTCGCCCTGTCCTTCGCCCTTCTGGCGGGGTGCTCACTTCTGCCCACACCCGATCCCGGGCCCACCCCCGACACCACGACGACGAGTACGACGCGTCCACCGACCACCACCTCATCGTCATCGACGACCACAACGCGCCCATCGACGACCACGACCTCGTCGACAACCAGCACCACGAGTGCCACCACCCCGACGACGCCCTCAACACCGGCGCCAACGGGGACGCTCGGTCTCGTTGCATTCGGTGACGCCGGGTCGGGCGATGCGACCCAACTCCAGGTCGCGTCGCAGATGGAGAACTGGGCGGCAACCCACCGCGTCGACGCGCTGTTGGAAGCCGGTGACGTGGTGTACCCCGATGGTTCACCATCACGCTTCGCTTCCACGATCGACGCGCCCTACGCGCGACTCCGCACGACGCGTCCGTTGTGGGCTGCACTCGGAAATCATGATGTGATGTGGAACAACGGTGTCGACCTGATGTCCTATCTCTCGATGCCCGGTCGGTCGTACGAGAAACTCCTCACTGACGGCAATGTGACCATGCAGATCCTCGTCCTCGATTCGAATGACGTGTCAGCCGCGCAGACCTCGTGGCTCGAATCGAAATTGTCAAGCGGTTCGCCTCGCTGGCGCATCGTGATGTTTCATCACCCGGTGTGGTCCTGCAGCAGCCACGGCAACACCCAATCGGTGATCACGTCATGGCTCCCGATCCTCACTGCGAAGGACGTTGATCTGGTGATCACCGGCCACGATCACAACTACCAACGTTTTCAACAGGCGAACACCACGTTCGTCGTGACCGGCGGTGGGGGCATGCCCACTTATGCGATCACGGCCTGCAATGGAACACCGCCGCTCCAGGCATCGGCTCAGCGCCACCATTTCCTCGGAATCGAGGCGACGGCCACGACACTGTCAGTCACCGCTGTCGCCCGCACCGGCGAGACCCTGGATCGGGTCTCGATCAACTGAGATCGAGACCAGCCATCACCAACACCGTCGCACCGGCGAGATCGACCGGGGGCGGATCGGGAAGCAGCAACACCTGGTCGACGTTGAGGCCGAGCGCCTTGGCCACCGCCTGCCCGTCAGCCTCGGACCCGGGGGCGTAGTACACGGTGGTCTTCTCCTGCGGCTTCGGAGAATCACCCACCGAGATCTGCGTGTAGCCCACCGATTGGAGTCGATCGCGAGTCTTGGTCGCCAGACCCGGCACATTGGTGGCGTTCACGACTTTGACCTTGACGCTCGCCGCCGGATTGGGAACCAAGGTGGTCGTCGTTGACGACACCACCGTGGTGTTCGACGACGACTGGTTCGCCGGCGACACCTCGGAACGACCCGATCCGTATCCCTTGGTCAGGAGGATCAGACCTAACACCACGGCAACGACGACGATGATGACACCGGTCCGCGTTCCGCGACCAGGATCGTGATCGTCGGGAGCAGAGGTGTCGGCGGTCATGATCAGGAGCCGGGAGGTTCGCTCGCCTGCTGCTGCGCGGTTTCCTGACGAGCTCGACGACGACGATCACGCAATCGTCGAAGTCGACGAACACCGAGCGGGTCGTAGTCATAGGCCTCGGGGCTTTCGAGAAGTTGTCCCAAGATCTCGTAGTACCGACTCGCCGACAATTCGAATCGCTCCTGGATGAGCGTCTCTTTGGGGCCGGTCTCGTGCCACCAACTGCGCTCGAAATCGAGGATCGCGCGGTCTCTGTCTGTGAGTTCCATCGGCGCCGATGTTCGTCGGCCCAAGGACCAAACGCAAGGACCCTCCAGCGAAATCCCCACCCTGCGTCGGCAGACGCGTCTGACCGGCACTTTCAGCCCAACTACTAGGGTCGAGCCTGTCCACGAGGGGGGAACATGGGACCACTTGAAGGCGTCACGATCATCGAACTCGCCGGGCTCGGAGCCCTGCCCTACGGCACGTTGAAACTGGCCGACATGGGCGCCGACATCATTCGAGTTCACCCGATACATGAGGTACCGACCGGCGAGAAACCCTCCGAGCGACACAGCGAATTCGATCGCGGTCGCCGTTCCATCGCCATCGACCTCAAATCCCCCGAGGGCGTTGACCTGCTCAAACGTCTGGTGGAGAAAGCCGATGTGTTCTGCGAGGCCTTCCGACCCGGCGTCTGCGAACGACTCGGCATCGGACCCGACGAACTGATGGCAAGAAATCCCAAACTCATCTACGGCCGACTCACGGGTTGGGGTCAGGAGGGTCCGCTCTCGCACACCGCCGGCCACTCACTCAACTACGAAGCGATGACCGGTGCCATCGGATCGATCGGCGCGGAGGGAATGCCTCCGATCCCGATGCTGCAGGTGTTCGGTGATTTCGCAGGTGGTGGACTCCATCTCGCCTTCGGCGTGGTGTGCGCTCTGTTCGAAGCGCAACGGTCCGGCAAGGGTCAGGTCATCGACGCCGCGATGATCGACGGCGTGATGTCGATCTTCCAGGTGTTCTACGGAATGACGCGAACCGGATTTCACACCGGCCCAGTCGGAACCAATCTTTTCGACGGCGGCGCGCCGTTCTACAACGTCTACGAGACCGCCGACGGCAAACACGTGACCGTCGCTCCGATCGAAGCCAAGTTCTATGCGCAACTGCTCGAGAAACTCGAGATCGATCCCGCAACACTGCCCGACCAGAACGACATGAACGGGTGGCCGGAGATCAGGTCCAGATTCGCCGAGGTCTTCCGAATGAGGACGCGGGACGAATGGTCGGTACTGCTCGAGGGAACCGATGTCTGTTACGCCCCGGTGCTGACATTCGCTGAAGCTGAGCAGCATCCTCATAACGTGGCGCGTGGAAATTTCGTTCCCGTCGAGGGTTCGGTGCCGCAATTGCGTCCGGCTCCACGACTCAGTCGAACGCCGGGCGAACTGCGACCCACCTACGCCTTTCCCGGTTGCGATACCGAAGCCGTGCTGGGGGAATTCGGACTCTCCAACGAGGAGATCGATCGACTCGCCGCCAACAACGTCATCACCTGGTGAGAGCCCGAGGAGGGAATCGAACCCTCGACAACC
>CAZMJK010000004.1:6475-21403 GCA_964566555.1 uncultured Bifidobacterium sp.
TCTGCCAACTGAGCTACCCGGGCGGGACCGCCGAGGCTAGGCGACGAGCGTCTCGCCCTCCACACTGATCCTCCGACAGCAGCAACGGATGCAGGAGCGAACCCGGCTGCGTTCGGAAGGTCTGCTCAACCGGCGTCGAGCTCGGAGGCGATATCCGCTTCGAGTTCGTGCTTCAGCACCTTGCCGGTGGCGTTGTACGGAAGGGCATCTCGGAAGATCACGTGCGTCGGGATCTTGTAGCGGGCCAGTTCATCCCCAACCCACGTCCGGACGCCATCGGCGTCGAGCGTCGTTTCGGGCTTGAGTACGACGACCGCGGCAACTTCTTGACCGAGTTGATGATGGGGAACACCGACGACGGCGACCTCGGCGACATCGGGATGCTCTTCGAGACGATGTTCGATCTCGATCGGATAGATGTTCTCGCCACCGCGAATGATCATGTCGCGCATCCGACTCTCGAGGAACAACACCCCGTCGGAGATTCGCCCGAAATCTCCTGTGCGATACCAACGCCGATCATCGAGGGCCTTCGCCGACGCTTCGGGATTGTCCCAGTAGCCGAGGAACACCACCGCACCGCGGATGCAGATCTCACCGACCTCACCGTCCTCGACAACGTTGTCGTTCTCATCGCGAATCTCGAGTTCGCACATCGCTTCGACGGTGCCGACCGAGGCGGGCCATTCATCGAGAACGAGCCCACCCAAACGCGACCCCGAGCCGAGTGTCTCACTCATCCCGTATCCCACACCCAAACGGGCCTGCGGCAACTTTCGAGCCATGAGACGAAGCAATTCCGGTGAATACGTCGCTCCACCACCGCCGATGACGGTGACGCTCGAGGTGTCGTAGGAATCGAAATCGGGGTGTTCCAGAAGTCGCCAGAACTGTGTCGGCACCGCGCTCCAGCCACCGACCGAATGTTCCTGGGTCAATTGGAGATGTGTCGTCTCGCTCCACGCGCCCACCGGCGGGAACACCAATTTCGACCCGGTGTAGTGCGCGGTGATGAGCGGCACCACACCCGAGACATGGAACAACGGACCGACCATGATGCTCGAAGGTTGCTTCGGTGCCGGCGCATCCGGGCCGGGGGGAGGCTGCGGAGCGAGCACCGCGCCGATCGCTCCGGCGAGGGTGGCGGCAAGAGGAAAGTGCACGAAGTTCCGATGCGACAGACACGCCGCCTTTGGTCGGCCGGTGGTGCCACTGGTGAACAACAGCACCGCGGGATCGTCCTCGTCGATCTCGACGTCAGGCAACGCCGGATCATCATCTCGTGCCGGTCCCAGAAGGTGGTCGAGTTCGGACAGGTCATGGACCTCGACGTCATCGGGCAGTCCCGCTTCGAGCAATCGCTTCATTCGAGGTCCATCGGCCAGCACCACTCGGGGCTTCGACAGTTCGATGCCGTGGAGCAGTTCGGCCGGAGTCCACCATCCGTTGAGGCTCGAGACGATGGCGCCGCTCGACAGCGTCGCCCACCAGCCGATGACGTAGGAGGCGACATTGGCGGAGGCGAAGGCGACGCGATCACCCTTCACGACTCCCCGTTCGGCGAGCCATGCCGCCACACGGGCCGTTGACGCCTGGACATCGTTGAAACTGAGGGTGATGTCCGGGAACACGAGATTGGGAAGTTCCCCGTGTCGGGCGGTGTAGGTGGTCAGCACCTCGCGGACGTTGCCCAAGCGATTCTTGAACACCTTGCAGTCAACACCGAGCACCGACTCCACCGCGATCTCGAACGGTGCACCGGGCGCGAAGAGCACCTCGGCGCCGGCGGGCGGTTCCCAGATCCACGTCGTTCCTGCCATCAGTCGCTCCCCCATCGTTCGGACCCGGTGATGGTTATCCCCCCGTGCAACTTTCGCAACTATCGACGGCCTCCCGCCGTCTCGGTCATCTCCCCTGACGGGCCCCGCCAGCCCCGATAGCGTCGGCCCATGAGCATCTTGGGAAATCGAGTGGTGCGCAAGGAAGATCCGGCGCTCCTCACCACCGGGGGCACCTACGTCGACGACATCGCCGTCGATAATGCCCTCCACGTCGTCTACGTGCGATCGATGATCGCGCACGGGGAGATCACGTCGATCGACAAATCCGAGGCCATCCTCGCTCCCGGCGTCGTCGACATCGTGACGAGCGCCGATCTCACGATCGGCGACATCAAACCGTTCATGATGATCAACCAGACGATCACTCGACCGCTCCTGGCTCGCGAGCGAGTGCGCTACGTCGGAGAGCCCATTGTCGCCGTCGTCGCCGAAACGCGCGCAGCTGCTGTCGACGCCTCAGAGCTGGTCGTCGTCGACGTCGAACCACTTCCCGCTCTCATCGATCCCCTCGATGCGCTTTCCGACGATGCGATTCATCTCTTTCCTCACATCTCAACGAATGTCGCCTTGCATTCTGATCATCCGGGAACACCAATCTCCTTCGATGAGTGCGATGTCGTGGTCACGCAGACGACGGTGAATCAGCGACTCGCCCCCGCGCCCATCGAGAATCGCAGCGCAATCGCGTGGTGGGAGGACGATCGCTTGATCCTCGAACTCGGATGTCAGGGAACGCATCCGATTCGCAACACGGTGTCGGAGATCTACGGCCTCGAACCACAACAGATGCGGGTGATCTGTCCTGATGTCGGTGGTGGTTTCGGCGCGAAGGCACATGCGGCACCGGAGGCGGTCGTGCTCGGGGAACTCTCGCGCCGAGTCGGCCGACCGGTGCGATGGACCGAGACCCGTTCCGAGAACATGACCGGAATGGGACACGGTCGCGGTCAGATCCAGACCGTCACCCTCGGCGGCACCAGCGACGGCGACCTCCAGGCCTACAAGATCGAGATCGTTCAAGACGCTGGCGCGTATCCCAACATGGGAGCGGTGCTTCCCTACGCCACTCGCATCATGGCTACCGGCGTGTACGACATTCCTTCGGTCGAGGTGTGGTCGAAATCGGTCGCCACCAACACCACACCGACCGGCGCCTATCGCGGCGCAGGTCGACCCGAAGCCAGCGCCGCGCTGGAACGTGCCGTCGATCTCTTCGCCGACGCGGCCGGTCTCGATCCTGCCGAGGTCCGACGCCGCAATTTCGTTCGTCCCGACGCGTTCCCCTTCACCACACCGACGGGAACGACCTACGACAGCGGCGACTACGAGGGCTCGCTGGACCGCGCCCTTCGGGCCGCTGGCTACGACGAGCTGCGGGCCGAACAAGCCCGTCGCCGCGCCGCGGGCGACCCGCGCCTGATGGGCATCGGTATCGCCACCTATGTGGAGATCACCGGCGCCGGTCTTGGCAGTGAATACGGGTCGGTCGAAGTCCTCCCCGACGGAAGTGCGCGAGTGGTCACCGGTTCGAACCCCTATGGACAGGGCCACATCACGTCGTGGTCCATGCTCGTCTCCAATCAGACCGGTATTCCCCTCGATCGCATCGACGTGGTCTACGGCGATACCGATCTTGTGCCCACCGGTGAGACCACCGGTGGCTCGCGGTCGCTGCAGATTGCCGGGAGCGCGGTGTTCGACGCCACCAACAAACTCATCGACCTGGCCCGCGCTCGGGCTGCGGAACTTCTCGAGGCCAACCCGGTCGACATCGTTCTCGATACCGAGACCGCCCGGTTCCACGTTGCGGGGACGCCCGCAGTGAGTGTGGGCTGGTCGGAGATCGGTGCGACGTCGACGACGCAGCCACTCTTCGCGCTGTCCGATTTCACGGCGAGTGGTCCGACGTTTCCTTTCGGAACCCATATCGCCGTCGTCGAGGTCGACAGCGAAACCGGCAAGGTCGAACTCCGCCGCATCATCGCGTGTGACGATGCGGGCACCATCCTCAACCCCCTGCTCGTTGACGGCCAGGTTCACGGTGGGCTCGCCCAGGGCATTTCCCAAGCGTTGTTCGAGGAGGTGCGGTACGACGAGGACGGCAACCCGCTGAGCACCACATTGCTCGACTATCTGATGCCATCGGCCGCTGAGTTCCCGATGTTCGAGCGCATCGAGATGGAGACACCCTCGCCGATCAATCCGCTCGGGGCCAAGGGAATCGGCGAATCGGGAACGATCGGCTCGACACCTGCGGTGCAGAACGCAGTCGTCGATGCGGTGTCACATCTCGGGATCCACCACATCGACATGCCGCTCACACCCGAACGGGTGTGGAAGGCGATCAACGGAAACTGAGATGCGCATCGGGCTCTTCATCTCCGAAACCGGTACACACGGTTCGACCATCGATGCCCTCATCGAACGCGCCACGTGGGCGGAGGACAACGGCATCGATACCGGCTGGGTCCCCCACATCCCGTGGAGTCTCGATGCGCTGACCGCATTGGCGATCGTTGGTCGCGAGACGAGCCGCATCGAATTGGGAACCGCGGTGGTTCCCACGTGGTCCCATCACCCATATGGCATGGCCCAACACGCGCTCACCACACAAGCAGCATGCAATGGTCGACTCGCATTCGGCATCGGCCCTTCCCACCGCAATGTGGCAGAGAACTGGTACGGAGCGAACTACGACGGCGTCATCGATCATGTACGCGAGTACGTGAGCGTTCTCGATGCATGCTCATCGGCCCAGATCGAGGCCAACGAGACCGGAGGTGGCCCCGGTGGAATGGGGGGAACGGTCACCTTCGCCGGCGACCGTTACTCGGTGCAGTCTCTACTCGACGTCCCCGGTGCCACGAGCGTGCCGGTCTATCTCGCCGCCCTTGCTCCCTTGATGTTGAAACTCGCAGGCGAACGCTCAGCGGGAACGATCACGTGGATGTGCGATGAGCACACCCATTCCACCCACGTCCTTCCGCGACTCTCTCGGGCCGCCGAAGCCGTGGGTCGACCGACACCACGGGTGATCGCCGGATTGCCCGTGGACGTCTGCGACGACACCGAGAAGGGGAAGGCGATCGCCGAGTCGAAGTTCGCGATGTACCGAATGATGCCGAACTACGCCCGCATGCTCGAACTCGGAACGAGCGGATCGCCCTCAGGGGTCGCCATCATCGGGAACGAAGACCAGGTGACCGAACGGATCGCGTCGTACGAAGCCTCCGGTGTCACCGATCTTGCGGCGATGACCTTCGCCGTCGGGGATTCCGAAGGCGAACGAGCCGAGAGCGCCGAGCGCACCCGACAGCTTCTGGCTCGCCTCGCTCGAGCGGGCCGCCGTTAGTCGATCTTCGCGGCCGCAAGCCGGTGACGGGTGACCTCGTAACAGGCCAGCGCACCAGCGGCGGAAACGTTGAGCGACGCGAGATCACCGAGCAACGGGATGCTCGCCACTGCGTCACACCGCTCACGAACCAACCGAGACAGACCTTTGCCTTCGGCCCCCATCACGAGACAGACGGGTTCATCGGCCACCGCGAGATCGAACAGATCGGTGTCGCCACCCATGTCAAGACCCACGACCCAGACGCCGGCGTCCTTGAGTTCGCTGATGGCATTCGGCAGTCCACCCACCAGGGTCATCGGGAGATACTCGATTGCTCCTGCCGCCGATTTGGTCACCGTCGGCGTGATGTGAACCGCACGATGCTTCGGAAGCACCACACCGGTGACACCGGCACACTCGGCCGAGCGGAGCAGCGCACCCAGGTTGCCCGGATCGGTCACACCGTCCATCGCCAAAAGGAACGGGGGAGCACCGTTCGCGCTCTTTCGTTGGGCCAGATCGAGCAGATCGTGTTCGTCAAGTTCGTCGGCACGCGCAACCACACCCTGGGGCGATTCCGTGCGGGCGACACTGAACAACTTCGTCCGGGTCACCTCTCGAACCGGAATCTTCATGTCGAGGGCCAGGTCCACGATGTCCTGAAGGGTGTCGTTGTTGTCCTGATCCTCGGCAACGAGCACTTCACGCACGCGTCGCTTTCCGGCAAGTAGCAACTCGCGAACCGCCTGGCGCCCTTCGACCTGATCGCCACCCAAACCCCTGGGCGCCGATTGGCCCCGGGCGATGGGACGATCACCGTCGCCCCGACCTCGGCGCGTGCCTCCAGGACGATCGGCCTTGCGCACCGATGCCGCCGCATGCCGGGCCTTCTTGGCCTCGACCGCCTTAATCGCAGCCGAGGACATGGGCTTGCGCCCTTTCCCACCGGACTTCGCGCCCGCTTTTGTTGTCGCGCCAGCTTTGGGCGCGGCCCCTCGCTTGGATGCTGCGGCCCGCTTGGCCCCGCCACGCGGTGCTGCCGGCGTGCGTCCCGACTTCGTCCCCGCGCTCTTGCCCCGCGCCGCCCCCTTCGTCGATTTCGACCGAGACGACTTCGCACCACTGCGGCCACCGCGTGCCGGGCTCACGACTCGACCACCGCAACCGCGAAACAGGCGATGCCTTCGCCGCGACCGATCGCTCCGAGACCCTCGGCACGATTGCCCTTCACCGTCACGGGCGCGTCGATGGCCTGCGACAGCCGTTGGCACATCTCCTCCCGCCGAGGCGCCAACTTCGGGCGCTCGCACACCACCGCGGCATCGACATTCCCGAGTTCGAACCCAGCGGCTCGCACGAGGCGGGCGACTTCGGCGAGGAGTCCGACGCTGTCGGCCCCCTCCCATCGGGGATCGGTGTCGGGGAAATGCTGTCCGATATCCCCGAGACCGGCGGCACCCAAGAGCGCATCGGCACACGCATGGGCGACGACATCAGCATCGCTGTGCCCGACCAACCCACGCTCACCATCGAACACCACGCCGCCGAGAACCAGCCGTCGAGCAGGATCGTCGGAGAACGCGTGCACGTCGAAACCCTGCCCGACTCGTACCGTCATTCCCTCAACCTATCCGAGGGCGTCGCGGAGGATCGCAGCGATGGCCAGATCATGAGGACCCGTGATCTTGATGTTCGTGGCTTCTCCTTCGAGCACCAGCACCGTTGCGCCGAGGGCCTCGACGAGCGCTGCGTCATCGGTGGCACCCGCCGAGGTCGCATGCGCCGAACGGAGGAGATCGGCCCGGAACGCTTGAGGGGTTTGTACTGCGACCAATTGCGAACGGTCTGCGGTGGCCACGACCACCGCCCTCCCAGCGGCGTCGTGGGTGATCTGCTTGATCGTGTCGGTGACCGCAACCGCCGGAATCGCGGCGTCGGCACCGTCGTGAACGGCAGCGACGACCGCCTGATGGAGTTCGGCCGAGGCCAGCGGTCGCGCCGCATCGTGCACGACGATGACAGCTGCCTCCGGATCGATGGCGGCGAGCGCAGCGCGCACTGAATCAGCACGCTCGGCGCCACCGGTGACCGCGACATCGGCTGCTCCGGACTCGACGAGACGTTCACCCTCGCGTTCCTGACCGGAAGGAAGGACGACGACCACGTGATCGGCCGCTGCTCGACTCACCGACAGTGAATGATCGATGACACGTTCATCACCGAGGAGTTCGAATTGCTTCGGTGAACCACCGAAGCGCCGACCGGATCCAGCGGCCAACACGATCGCCCACACGGGGCCGTCGGTCGGGACGGACTCTCGATCCGTCGACTCGTTCGTCATCGCAGTGACCGATTCACAACCATGAACTCCGAGGCTACGCGAGTCCCACTCGGACATCTCGCTCCCATTGGGACCGACGTCACAGGTGCGACGGCGCCGCTAAAGTCGACGACGTGACTGACCGTGACCTCCTCTCCTCCATCGAATTCTTCAAAGGGTTCGACGGCGCTCCCCTTGATGCCGTCCTGGCCACCACCGAGCAGCGCTCCTTCGCTCGCGGTGGCGTGCTGTTCACCGAGAGCGACCCCGCCACGGAGTTGTTCGTCGTCGTTTCCGGTCGAATCGCGATCGCCAATCGATCCATCGACGGACGCGAATCCGTCGTCGCCCTCATGGAACGAGGCGATCTGCTCGGCGAGATGCCCCTCTTCGACGGACTGGCCCGATCGGCCGAAGCCCGAGCCCTCGAGCCCTCCGAGGTCATCGCCATTCCCTACGCCCCGCTTCGCGAGATCTACCGCGACCGACCCGAGCTGCTCTGGAACGTGGTCGAGATGTTGGCGAATCGTCTGCGCAACACCGACGAGCAACTCGCCGATTCCGTCTTCCTCGATGTCACCGGCCGAACGGCGAAACGACTTCTCGAATTGGCCGGCACCGCCGATGAATTCTCGTTGCCGATCACCCAGGAAGAACTCGCGGGAATGGTCGGCGCCTCGCGAGAACGGGTCAACAAGGCGATCGCGAGTTTTGTGCGCTTGGGTTGGATCGAACAATCCGAGCGGCGCTATCGCATCACCAATCGCGAGCAACTCGAACTTCGCGCCCGCTGATCAGTACTCGGGAAAAGTCTCGCCGACGAGTTCTTCGGAGAGTTCCCAGAGCCGCTTGGCCGCGGTCGTATCGGTGGCGTGGTCCGCAGCCTTGGCGACCGCACAATCGGCCAGATACGCGCCGGTGTTGTGCAGGGCATCCGGATTCGTCGCCGCCCACACCTGTGTCGATGCCCCCACGTCGACCGTCACCAGCGGAGGAAGTTCACCGCCAGCGGTTTTCGCCCGCTTTGCCAGGTCGCTGAAGTCGTCCTTGGTGAAATTGCGTCCGAGGTCGGTGCGGACCATCCCGGGATGGACCGCCCACGCGTGGACATCGCTCTCGCCCAATCGTCGATCCAGTTCCACCGCGAACAGGATGTTCGCCGTCTTCGACTGACCGTACGCCTCCATCTTCGAGTACTCGTGGGTAGCGAAATTCGGATCGTTCCAGACGATGTCCGAGGCGACGTGACCCGCCGAGCTGAGGATGACGATGCGAGCGGGCGCACTCTCTCTGAGCAGCGGTACCAGACGGTTCACGAGAACGAAATGACCGAGATGGTTCGTTCCGAACTGCATTTCGAATCCGTTCTCGGTCGTGCCGAACGGAACGGCCATGATCCCGGCATTGGCGATCAGCGCATCGAGCCGATCGTGATCGCGAAGGAATCGATCGGTGAACGAGCGAACGCTGCTGAGCGAACTCAACTCGGCCACTTCGAAGTCGAACGTTCCCGACGGAACCGCAGAGCGGAGTTCCTCGACTGCGGTTCGCCCCTTCGCCTCGGTGCGCGCCGTGATGATGACCTCAGCACCGGCGGAGCCCAGTGCGCGCGCCGATTCCTTGCCCAGACCGGTGGTTCCTCCCGTGATCAACATCACCATGCCGGAAAGATCCATCTCGCGAAGGACCTCATCGGTGGTCGTCGTCGGCGTTTCGGTCATGTGATGTCCCCCGGGGTGGGCCAACGTTCGGGCCAGTTGTCGTTGACGGTCAATGACCACTGGGGATCACGTCGCTCGAGGAAGGCCATCACTCCTTCCCGAGCATCGGCCTCGCCCATGAGGTGATGATGCAGATCGGTCTCGGCCCGATCGACGTCGTCGGGCGTCATCGAGAACGTTCCCCAGAGCAGACGCTTGCTGACAGCGACTGACACGGGTGCGGTGTTCACCGCCATGTCATGCGCCACTTCGAGCGCCAACGGCAGTACCTCATCATTGGGAACCACGCGCGAGGCAACCCCGAGATCGCGGGCTTCGGCACCGGTGAAGGTGCGGCCGGTGAGAAGAATGTCGGCGGCGTTGGCGAGACCGACAAGGCGCGGAAGCGTCCAGTGACTCATGGCATCGGGCATCACCCCTCGGCGCACCTGCACGATGCCGTACTTCGCATCCTGCGCCATGAATCGGAGATCACAGTGGAGGGTGAGGGTGAAACCGATCCCGATGGCATGACCGTTGACCGCGGCGATCACCGGCTTTCGAATTCGCCATGCAGGCGGGTTGACCGGATTGGCGCTGAACGCCGGCGCGTCGGAACGTTCGAACACCTCGGAACCGTTCGAGAAATCGGCGCCGGCGCAGAACGCCGGCGGCGTTCCCGTCAGCACCACGACACGAACGGAATCGTCGGTATCGGCCAACCGATAGACGTCGCCGAGCGCTCGACCCATTGCTCCACTGAAGGCATTGCGTGTGTCGGGTCGATTCAGTGTCGCCACCAACACTCCGTCGTCATGGAGTTCGGCAAGAAGATCAGTCGTGCCGGTATCGAGGACGCGAGTCATCAACGCTCCCCCGACGCCGACTTGATCTCGCGGATCGTCTCGGCGATGCAGTCATCACTGATCGGGTAGCCAGGGAAGTACAAGCACACGCGGTCGGCTTCGTGGCCGTACCGGCGAACGATCTCGGAGGCAACGTCCTTCGGAGTGCCGACGACAGCGATCGTGTGCAGGACGTCCTCATCGATCTTGTTCGCCATTCCGGCCCAATCCCCTTGTTTCGACAGCGCGTTGAGTTCGGGCTGGAGATCTCCCCATCCCTCGACATCGAGTACGGGTTTGTACGAAGGCGTTGATCCGTAGAAGCCGAGGAGCGTCTTGACGCCATTCGCCGCCACCGCGATCTCCTCCTCGGTCTGACCCACGGCGCAGATCACCTCGAGGATGATCTCGAAGTCCTTGCGGTCACGACCCGCTGCTTCGAAACCTCGTTCGACCGCCGGCATGGTGCGCTCAGCGAAATGCCGTTCCGAATTGAACGGCATGACCAGCAGACCGTCGGCCACCTCGGCTGTCATCTGACACATCTTCGGGCCGAGGGCCCCGACCAGGACGGGAACTTTGCCGAACGGATTCGGGCCAGGATTGAAGTTCGGCGTCATCAGCGTGTGGGTGGTCCATTCGCCCCGGAAATCAAAGGGGCCCTCGCCGGCGAAGTGACCGAGGATCGCCTTCGTTGCGCTCACCCACTCGCGCATCTGCGCGACGGGTTTCTCCCAGACCGATCCATATCGCTTCTGGATATGAGGACGAATCTGCGAACCGAGCCCGAGGCGGAACCGTCCCTGGGTGAGCAATTGCAGATCATTGGCGGCGTAGGCCAGATGCAGTGGACTACGGGGAAAGGCCATCGCCACATTGGTCATCAGATCGATCTGACAGGACGTAGAAGCCAGTACGAGCGGGAAGAACACGTCATGGGCGTTCTCGAAACTGAACAGGCCATCGGCCCCGAGCGCCTGCAACTCCGCAGCTCGTGGCACCGCATCGAGTGGACCGGACATCGCGAGCGAAATGTCGACCTTCACTGTTCCTCCGAACCGTCACGCGGCCGTCACGTCGACGGGGCCCTTGTTCTAGCCCCTCCCCACGGCCGGCAGCGCCCGACAGCGACAACGGCACTCGGAGCGCAGATTCTCGGAGTCGAACATCCTTTCTGCGAACTCCCGAACATTTCCCCGAGAAGTGGTCTAGGTTTCCTACATGGCCCGGCCCGCCACGACGAAGTCCTCCTCACGAACCACCAAGGAACGCCCCCGAATCTCTCGAGCGCAGAAATCGCGGGAGGTCCAGGACGCCATCACCGCCTCTGCCCTCGAACTTCTCGCCGCCAACGGCGTCGATGGATTGGCGCTGACCAAGATCGCCGGCAATGCGGGAATGTCCAATGGCCCGCTCTACGGCCGCTACGACTCGGCCGAGGATGTCGCGCTCGAACTCTGGGACTCCACCCTCAGCCAGCGGTACCGCGACTTCGTCCTCGCCTTCAATGAGTTCACCTCGACTCCCGGGGTTGAACCGGCGCCGTGGCTCGTGGACGAACTCACGACTCCATCGGACCTTCTCTGCGGTGCCGCCGAGATCGTCGCCGCTGCACGCCGATTTCCGCTCCTGGTCGATTCAGTCCGTTCCGATGTCGAGTCGATCTTCACCTCGGTACGCGACCAGAGTTCACACATTCCCGAGGCGCTGCTGGCCACACGGTTGACGATTCCCACTGGGTGCGTGCTCACCTCTCGAATGGTGCCCAAATCACGTCCACCATGGCGTGACATCCTCATCCGCATTCGTGATGCCGCCCTTGATGAACGCAATTGGCGGCTGGACGTTCCCGCTCCGGAACCGGTGCGACTCGAAATTCCCACACCGTCGACCGGTGATGCCGGGCTCGATGAATTCGTGAACGCCGTCATGAATGTGGTGGCCAAAGTCGGTTTCGAGAAGACCACTGCCCATCGTGTCGCGCGCGCTGCGGGCCACTCGTTCAGTTCCGCCTATACCCATGTCGGGACCAAAGACGAACTGATGCACATGGCCATTGCGAGCATGATCGACCAGATCTGGCGCACCGGAACCTCGTCGTTCATCACCCTCGATGAGGAGGCGTACATCGCCTCGGCGTTCGCACTCCAACTCGGACTCATCGCCGCGGAGAATCGACCGCTACGACAACTCCGCGTCGAGACCACTCTGGCCACGCGCCACCATCCCGATCTGGCGCTCGCAAGCCAGAAACGAATCTCACAAGCACTTGCGTGGATCCCCGAGGCCTTCGGGACGAACGACCCCGGAACAATTCAACTGCCGAGCTCGTTCTGGTACCTCACCAACGCCCACGGGATCGGCATGGTGACGCTGTCGCTCCTCTCCGATCAGTTCGACGATTTCAACTGGGCGCCCATCGGAGCGATCGCCAATCGCTTGGCCACCGAGACGACCCTCGAACCTCTGCGAAAGTTGGGAAAGATCTAACGCCTCTCACACGCTGAGGAATGCGACGACGGTGCGCCACGCGTCTGCGGCGTCCTCGGCTCGGTGCGCCGGACGCGAGGCGTCATGGACGAAACCATGCTCGGCGCCTTCGTACGACACGACCACGACTCCGAGTGCCTCGGCCTCGGCGACGTCCTGCGGTGGCGTGAAGTGGTCGGCGGTCCCGATGATGGCGAGAGTTGGACACCGGTCCGGAGCAGCCAGCGCTTCGATCGGCTGTGTCAGCCGTCCACCGGCCCATGCCTCGGGGAGTCGGATCATTCCGTAGAACCCCGCGGCACGATCGAACCGACCTGAAGCAGCGGCCTTGAACGCCAACATCCCGCCCATGCAGAACCCGGTAGCGACAACTCTTCGACACTCGGTGGCATCGGCGGCCAACCTCGCCGTCTCCCGTAGGTCACCGTCATCGAGTTCAGACATGACCGCGAGGCGCTCATCGACCGACAAGTGCTCACGACCGGGAAACGGTTCAGGGGCACACACGACCCATCCGTGTTCGCGTGCGAGTTGCGCACACATGTCGTCGAACAACGGCCGCAATCCCATGATGTCGGGGAAGAGCACAACGCCGAGAGTGGCGTCATCGACGTGCACGGGTACGGCCAGTTCAGCGGGAACACCGTTGGGAAGTGTGATGCGCATCGAACCCTCGCAGTGATCAGTTGTAGGAATCGACGATGCTGGTCTCGGCCAAACGAGCGAGCCCGTCCTTGATGGCGCGCGCTCGTTGATCGCCGACGCCATCAACGGCTTCGAGGTCGGTGGCGCTGGCATTCATGATGAGGTCGAGCGAGCCGAACTTGGCCACGATGCGATCGATGATTGATTCCGGAAGGCGGGGAATGCGAGACAGCATCCGATATCCCTTCGGTTGCACCGATGCCTTGAGGTCGTCGGCGTCTTCGAGGTGGAGCACTCGAGCCACCGCCGTGAGATCGAGGAGTTGTTCCATCTCGAGACCGGCAAGGCCAGCCGAGGCCTCATCGAAATGCCAGTCGTTGTCCTCGTGGAGATAGTCGAGCACCACCGAACGGCGATCGTCGGCGACACCGTCAATGACCTCTTCAAGTTGCAGGCGGAAGAGCCGACCATCGACACCGAGTTCGATGATGTCGAATTCGATCTCCTCGGCGATGCGCAACACCATCTCGGTGCGCTGCAACATCACGACGACGTCACGTACCGTGACCGCCCCTTGCACCTCGAGCGCGCTGAGGTTATTCGACACCTCGACGAGACGTTCCTTGTACCGCTCGAGCGTCTTCATCGCCTGATTGGCGCGATCGAGCAATCGCGGGATGGGCATGAGCTGATGCTTTTCGTCTCCGACGTAGACGGCGATGATGGCCATGTCCTCGGAGACCGAGATGACCGGAACATTGATGGAGCGAGCCACCCGCTCAGCGGTGCGATGGCGAGTACCGGTCTCGGAAGTGGGGACGTTTGGCTTGGGCACCAGGTGCACATTGGCGCGGGCGATGCGACTGGCATTCGAAGCGAGAACGATGGCGCCGTCCATCTTCGCCAGTTCGGAGAGCCGTTGTGGACTGAAGGCGGCATCGAGGAGGAACCCGCCGGAACAGATGTTGAGCACATCAGGGCCATCACCGACGACGACGAGGGCCCCCATGCGCGCCTGCAGAATGCGGTCGAATCCCTCTCGAAGCGGTGTGCCGGGCGCGACCATCGAGAGCGCTTGCACCATTGCGGGACTTCGACGTCGGGCCATCGGGCGATTGTACCCGTGGGGTGATTCAGAACTCCGAGGAGTTGTCGTGCCCGATACCCACCGCAGCAACGGCTTCGGCCAAGGTGCTGACACGAATGGTGGTCATCCCCTCGGGCGCATAGGGAGCAAGGCGCGGGACAAGTGCACGTGTGAAGCCAAGACGAGCGGCTTCGGCCAGCCGGCGTTCTCCGTGGGCGACCTGACGCAGTTCGCCCCCGAGACCGATCTCGCCACAGACCACGAGATCATCGGGAATCGGCGCGTTGAACCGTGACGACGCGAGCGCAAGTGCGACGCCGAGATCGGCAGCCGGTTCGGTGATCCTCACACCGCCGACCGCCAACGCATACACGTCGCGCTTGTCGAACGTGACTCCGGCGCGCTCGGACAGGACCGCCAACAGCAACGAAAGGCGACCCGAATCGAGACCCTGTGCACTACGACGAGGCGAGGGCAGTTCGGAGTGGGCCACCAACGCCTGCACCTCGACCAACAGCGGGCGATCGCCCTCCATGGGGAGCGAACCTTCGACTTCGAGCGCAAACGCGTGCGAGCCCCGTCGGACGTTCACCGAACACGGCAGCGTGCAGACGGGATTGTAGTCCGCCGATGCGCCGATTCCGACGACGGAACCAAGACCGCCGT
>CAZMJK010000004.1:21413-26447 GCA_964566555.1 uncultured Bifidobacterium sp.
CCTCCGTGGTGGGCACGACCACCGAACCCGAGACTCCCTTGCGTCGATCGGCCAAAAACAATCGACTGGGATCGGGAACACCCAATAGACCCTGTTGGGTCATCTCGAACAAGCCCAGTTGATCGGTCGCTCCGAAGCGATGCTTCACCGCTCGCAGCATGCGCAATGCGTGATGACGATCGCCTTCGAATGCGAGCACGGTGTCGACGATGTGCTCGAGCACACGCGGACCAGCGAGCCCGCCTTCTTTGGTGACATGACCGACGAGGACCACGGACAATCCGCGTTCCTTTGCCGTTGCCACAAGTCGGGCTGCGCTTTCGCGCACTTGGGCAACCGAACCCGAAGCCGAACTGATGTCGGGCGTGTGCACCGTTTGGATGGAGTCAACAACCAAAACTGCAGGGTCGATTTCGTCGACCGAGGAAAGAATGTGAGGCACCGCGGTTTCAGACGCCAACCACAAGTCGGGCTGCAACGCGTTCAACCGTTCGGCTCGCAACCGCACTTGTTGTTTGGATTCTTCGGCCGACACGTAGAGCACTTTGGAGCCCGACGCTGCGATAGACGCCACCGCTTGCAGCAACAACGTGGACTTCCCGATGCCCGGCTCGCCACCGACCAACGTGACCGAACCAGGCACCAGCCCACCGCTCAGCACACGATCGAGTTCACCAATGCCGGTTGGCTTCGGTTGCCATTCATGGGCGTCGACGTCGGAAATGGGTACCGGGGCATCTCGTTTACCGAGAAATGCCGCCGACGAGGTTGCCGAAACTTCGTCGAGTTCTTCGACCAGCGTGTTCCAGCCCTCGCACCCCGGGCATCGGCCCACCCACTTGGGCGCGCTCGTACCGCAGTCGGTACAGCGGAACACAGCTCGGAGCTTGGCCACGACGACACCCTACGCAGCGAGCGAGACACTCATGGCCTCGAAACGCACAGTGCCGCCCCCGAAGGAGCGGCACCGAACAATTCAAGAGTGCGAATGGCTCAGCCGGTGAAGGCTGGCGCCACCGGATCAGCGGCCGGTGCAGTGGTGGTGGTCGTCGTCGTGGTTACCGGAGGCTGACCCAAGTACATCGTCAACGAAGAAACATAAACCGGCAACCCGTAGTTGATGCTTTGTGTGAGGCAAAATGTGTATTGGCCTGCTGGAATCGGCCCGGGGCCTGGCTGCCCACCACTCGTGAGGTACATCGTTGTACCAGCGACGATCGACATCGGACTCGCAGAGAGTTGAGCGGACGCCGGAGCAGCCGGATCAGTCGTCAACACGGCAATTTCATCAGCCGAATTCTGAACCGGGCAGCTCGAACCAGGCACGACAGCGACCACATCGAAATTGTCGGTCGCTGTTGTCCCCGAATAGGTGACAATGATGCCCCCGGTACCATCGGCTACGAGCGACGCAGACGCGGTTGCGCTGGCCGGACTCACGGCGAAAAACGTGACAGCGGAAGTGGCCATCGCTGCCGCAGCGGCGAAACTGGCAAGACGAGAACGTTGAGACATAGCAACTCCAGTGACCGTGACCCAGCGCAGTGCCAGATCGCAGTGAAGAAGTTAGACGATCAGCACGACCAGCTGCGAACGGTCACCCCGCTGGCCCGGCCTAGAAACGCAAGGTGCCGCCCCCGAAGGAGCGGCACTGAACAGACCTGGAGAGTGCAGGACTCACCCCGTGTAAGCCGGAGTCACTGGATCGGCGGCCGGTGCCGTCGTCGTCGCTGGCGCAGCTGTTGTCGTTGGAGTGGCCTGACCAATTGTCATGGTCAAGGAGTCCAGCAAGTTTCCGGTGCTGCCATACAAACAGAACAAGTACGCACCGTTCGCAAGGGTGAACGGTTGAGGTCCCTGATTCACTGCATAGGCGGTGGATCCCGCTACAAGCGTGGCAGGACTTGCCGCGATTTGCGCCTGCGCAGGAGCCTGCGGGTCTGAACTCACCACAGCGAGGGTGTCATTGAAATTTCCGCAACTTGACGTAGAAGGATAAATCTCAAGATTTATCGCGTTCTGTGAGGTTCCAGGCGACGGCGAATACGTCACCACTAAGCCACCATTACCGTTATTTGCCAGCGATCCCGTCGCAGCAGCACTGGCGGGACTCACGGCGAAGAATGTGACCGCAGAAACGGCCAGCGCAGCCACAGCGGCAATTCCAGCAAGACGAGAACGTTGAGACATGCCAACTCCAGAGATCGTGACCCAGCGCAGCGCCAAGCCAATGTAGGCAAACTAGACGATCGGCCTGCCCTCTAGCGAACCATCAAGAGGCTTCGACGCCGGCCTGAGAACACACGGTGCCGCCCCCGGATGAGCGGCACCGAACAACCGGGAGGGCAGACGACTCAGCCGGTGTAAGCCGGAGTCACCGGATCGACAGCCGGAGCCGTCGGGGTTGACGTCGTCGTTGACGAAGTTGTCGGAGTCACCGTTCCGATCGTGGTCTGCACACCGGAAAGCAAAACAAAGTTTCCGCCGGTGATGTCGTACAAGCAGAACTGATACGTACCGGCCGGAATTGTGCTTGACGACTGACCGGTATGGACCGAGGTCGTCTGATCGACGGTTGCCGGTGATGCGCCAAGAAGTGGAGCCGACCCCAATCCTGACAAAAGGTAGTACTGGGGTGGCGGTGGAAACGATGAGGTATCGCACGCTGTCAGAGCGGTGTACACGTGCAAGCCAACGGTCTCGCCCTGACCGACGGTATAGGTGACGGTGACACCACCGGCGCCGTTGTTTACGACAGAACCAGTTGCAGCGGCTCCGGCTGGCGACACGCCGAAGACGGTAAGTGTGGAAACTGCGAGCAGCCCAGCGACCACAATTCTGACGGAACGCGGTATCCGTGACATTCCAACCTCTTGAGGAACTGGACCGAACCCTTCGCCCGATCACTCGACGGACTGTAGACAATCAAACTGAAGCAGCAAAGTCCCCCAGACGCTTGAGGAACGGTGCAACACACACCTGATTGGGTCGCTTACCAGCGCCGACCGCGCGACCGCATGAGTCGACGAGTGCGCAAGCGCTGGGCGCGCACTCGCAGACCGATGACCACCGCAGTGGCAAGAGCGAGAAGCAGGACCACCATCGTCTCGAGGATCTGGAGCAACTTGCCCTTCGAGGAACTCACCGAGATCTTCTGCGTCTCGGTGTCCTCGAACGACGCCTCGTAGGAACTCGTCTTCGAACCAACCTGCGCAACGAACTCCAGCCCGACCATCGACGCTGGTGAGGATCCTTCTTCTTGTTCGATCTTGGCCAACAGGCCACCAGAAGCATCGCCACCGAGAGCAGCGGTGAGTTGCTCGTCACCGAACATAGCCAGTCCCGAAGTGGTGTCGATCTGCCCAGTGACCTTCACCGAAGTCGAGAGAAACCCATCCGAACGACTGATGAGGAGATCCCGATACGGCCCATCGGGTCCACTCAATTGCGCGAGCAGAGCGGTGCCCTCTTCCGGCGTCGTGAACGAGTGGTGCACGCGAATCCATGTGAGGTCGCCTTCTTTCGAGGTCGCGTCGACAACCCAGCCCGCCGCCACAAGATCATCGGCGCGCAACGCGCGAGCCGGATCGCCAACGCGCTTGAGTGCAGCGTCGTCGAAACCAATTCCCTGCGTGATGGTTCCTTTGCCGTCGAGTTCGACGTCGATCTTGGTCTCGATCTGGACTCGGCAACCAGCTACCACGAGTACAAGGAATGCGAAACACGCAAGCGCACGCAACGTTCGGGCGTTTCCTTTCACAGCGCGCAACCTACCAGCGCACTACTACTCTGAAGGCCCAGTTAGCGCAAAGGGCCACGTCCGGAGACGCGGCCCTTTCGTGACAGTTCGTCGGGTTTAGGACTCAACCAGTGAAGGCTGGAGTGACCGGATCGCCCGCGGGAGCAGTTGTGGGTGTCACCGTTCCGATGGTGACGGCCAACGACTGCACGAGGGTATTCTGCTGATTCCCGTTGTAGTAGTAGAGACACGCTTGGTAGGAGCCAGCTGTGAGAGTGCTGGCCACGGTTGTGTTCGCCCAACCTGATCGCATGGGGCTACCAACAGACAGGACTGCTGGGCTAGCGGCGAACACCGGCAACCCCTGGTTCGAAAAGTTCGAAATGCCAAACAGTCGGTTCGTCGGGTTGCCAGTGGGATCACAAGTGGTGCCCGGCGCAAACAGGTTGAGCGAGAGGGCTTGCGGGGAAACTACGGGCGAGTAGGTGACAGTAAGTGATCCATCACCGTTAGCAGTAAGCGAATCATTCCGGGGAGGGGGTATCGGAAACGTAATCTGGTAGTTGATTGAGGGTTGAAAGTTAATGAGAAAGTAGAAAACATCGGTGCTGGCACCACTCGCCGGAGCGGTGTAGATCACGGTGTCACCCGGTTGCGCACCAATCGGAGTTCCGGGCGTCAATGATCCAAAACCGTTCAGCACTGCCGTTCCCAGAGCACCCACGCCGAGCATCACTTGCTGGCAGTTCGCGCCAACAGTAAAGGTGATCGTGTCGGAGTTATTGATGGACTGCGGCGATCCCGAACCACCACAGGTTCCGGTGATGTTGGTGTTCGCTGCGCCGGCATCGGAGTTCGTCGCAACGGTGGCAACAGCAACCGTGCCAAGAAGTAGTGCAACAGCCGCAGCGATGCGACCAAACGTGCGAATCATGAAGGTCTCCCGAAAAGGGCACAAATGTGCCGAGGATGATGAAGCCGGATTCTCCGCCCGACCGCAAAGTACTCTAGCGAATCTCTAGAGGGTGCTCCAAGGCTTGATCCTGGCAAAACCCCCGGCCCAAGGCCCGTGCAGCTGCAATTTCGACTCTTCGGTTATCCAGTGAAGGTCGGGACGAGGATCCCATCGGGGGGGTCGCTATCAATTTCGACCGGCGTCGCAAACGTGCCGGGAGACGACGACACCACCGACGTCGTTGTCGAGGAAGGCGACGCTCCTAAGGACGTTGTTGTAGTTGTGCCTACCGCAGAAACGACTGCCACCTGCCAATCTTCAACTTCTCCAGAACTCAATC
>CAZMJK010000005.1:0-303 GCA_964566555.1 uncultured Bifidobacterium sp.
TGACCTTCGGGTTATGAGCCCGACGAGCTACCAGACTGCTCCACCCCGCGGCGTGATCGAAAGGGTACCGGGGCCGACACCGGTTTACCAATCGGGAACCGGCGATCAGCCGTATTCGGGATGCTGCAGGTAGGTGGCCAGCGAAGACCGGCGCCTCTCAATGAGCCACCACGAGGTGCGATCACCGAGTTTCGAACCGACCACGGTGAAGGTGACGGCGAACACCAGCCCCAGAAAAAGGTGTGGAACGGCCGAGATCTCGAGCACTGCCTCCTCGGAGTGCACTCCCCATACCAACAGGCT
>CAZMJK010000005.1:313-4515 GCA_964566555.1 uncultured Bifidobacterium sp.
GGAACCACTCCCGTCGATGACGCCAGCGGTACCGAAGACTGCGAGGGTGATACGGCCACAGGATGCCGATCCACGCCGCGATGGCCAACGTTCCGAACGGCGCGATCGCGATCGATGAGAGCGCAACCACTTGCGCGAACCAGTGATGGTTCCGATACCCCATCGCGATGGAAATGAACGTGCAGACGGGCGCGATCAAGATCCACAGCGCGATTCGCTTCGCCCTGATGAGGCGCAACGTCATCGTTCGATCGTCAAGTGCCGGAAGTGTGCGATCCACATCACAGGCCAGGACGTTCGTTGCCGGGACATCGGAGTACATCCAACCGGCAAGCACAATGGCGAAGAGGGCGGGGCTGTGCACGTTGAAGAACAGCGCTTCGATCTCAGGAGGAGCGAGAAACCACAGGAGCACCACCAGCACACCATTGAATGCCATGACCTGGAGCACCGTGTACGGATAGCGAAACGCCGCCCCCAACTCCGCCCGCACTGCGGCTCCTAGTGATTCAGGAAGTGCAGCAGTCACGACGTCAACCCGACATCGAACCGTGTGCTGTAGCGCTGAAATCGAGTTCGCTGATCCTCATCGTCGAGCCCGAGCCACTCGAAGGACCATGAATGATCACCGTGCTTCTCGCGCGGTGAACCAGCGAGGGCATCGGCCATCGCGACGCGAACTTCGGACGGCAAGTCGATCCCCAACTTCTCGTACATCCGCTCGACTACGCCCACTCCGTCGCGATTGAACTCCACGAACGACCCATGAGCGATTCGCTCATGAGGCAGATGATCGCCATCGATAAGGTCGACCAGGCCGTCGAGGTCGCGCCAGTAGAGATCGGCGTGGTAGCGCCCGATCACCCTCGTATCGACATCATCGCTGTGGGCCCAGCGCAATGTGGCGATGAGGCTGGTGACCGATCCGAGGATCGCCAACGGATCTCGATGAGTGATCACCAACTGCGCGTCGGGGTACACCCCGAGCAGCACCGGAAGATTGTGGAGGTGAACCGGAGATTTCAGGACCCACTTCTGCGTCGGCATCCGCCGTTGCAGGATCTGGAGGACGAGACGATGCATCTCATAGGCGGGGCGCATGTCACACCCCTGAAGCCACTTGATGTACGACGGGGTGTTGTACCGACTGATGAACTCCTCGCTACGAAACGCGAACGACATGGCCGACAGGCACTCTTTGTTCATCCGTCCCGCATACGCGTGAATAGCGTCGAGGCCTCCGGTGACCAACTGCGGACCCCTCAACTCGGCATCGGCGAGTGCGATACGGGGATCATCCTCATGGGTTGCCGGCGTCGGCGGTGGCACCGGTCGAAGGAATTCCCAGCCAAGGGGCACTCGATGTCGATGATCGGCCGACAACAGCGCGTGCAACACCGTCGTTCCTGTTCGAGGCGCTCCAACCACGAAGAGGGGCTCGGCAACTTCCTCGTCGCGCACGCCGGGATCTGAACGAACCCAATCGCAGATCTGCAGACGCACCTCCAACAGACGCATCAGGAATCGACGCGTGATCCACCGCCCGAGAAGGTGCAGGTTCGCTTCGGATTCCAACGATGCCAGCGCGATGTCCAACCCCTCAAGGAAGTCGTCGCCGGTTCCCGGTCCCGGCGCACAAAGTGCCGCGATCCCCTCGTCGGCTCGACCCTGACGGGCCAGGGCCTCACCGATCAGACCGTCTCGACTGAGGGGGAGTTCCGCTTCGACGGCGATCGGCACGATGAGTCCTGCGTTCACCGCTTCAACCCATTCGGGTCGAGGACCCGGGTTCCAAGTCGTGGCCATGGCCCACGAAACTACGCTGCCACCATGACCGCTGCTGCCACGAACGATCTCGATGGACGAGTCGTCATCATCACCGGTGGCACCCGAGGCATCGGCCTGGGTCTCGCCCAGCATCTAGGAGGACTCGGCGCGCGACTCGTCATCACCGGGCGCAAGCCCGAGCGCCTCGACGAGACCGCGGCACAGCTGGGCGCGGACGGCATCGACTGCCTCGCTCTCGTCGCCGATGTTGCCGATCGGAATCGCGCGTTCGAGGTCGTCAACGCAGGCGTCGAACGGTTCGGGTATCTCGATGGGCTCGTACTGAACGCGCAATCGTTCCGCCCCGTCACTCCGCTCCTCGAGGTGACCGAGAGCGACATGGATCTGCTGCTCGATACCGGTCCGAAGGGCGCGTTGTGGATGATGCAAGCCGCGCACCCTCATATGGCGTCACGGAACTGGGGCCGTATCGTCACGATGGGTACATCCATGGGGCTCACCGGCGCAGCCGGATACGGGCCCTACGCCGCGTCGAATGAAGCCATTCGTTCTCTGACGCGAACCGCGGCTCGGGAATGGGGGCGCAGCGGCATCACCGTCAACTGTGTCCTTCCGGCGTCAGCCGGTCACCGCGCACCTCCCACCGGTTCCGATCCGGCCCGAGAAGCGGCGTTCGCCGCGATGTACGACGACAATCCGATCGGTCGCGACGGTCATGCCGTCAACGACATCGGTCCTGCGGTCGCTTTTCTTCTCAGCGACGGAAGTCGTTATGTCACCGGCCAGACGATTTCAGTCGACGGCGGCGGCATCATGCGGCCGTAGTTCAGGTACGGAACCGCCACGCCAAATGACGACGGCGCGACGCCAGGAGCGCAGCGCGCTCGTCGGCCGAGACCCGAACCGTGTCGCCCGGAAGCGCTCCCCACACGTCGTCGACGGAAAGGAGATGGGCCGTCGGCTCCGGAGCGTCGTCGCTGTTGGGCCAGAACCAACGAAGCGTGCACAGGCCCTTCTGACGCCCCCCGGCATCGAGCCAATTGTCGACCCCCGGGTCCTTGTGCGACACCACGGCTCGAATCTTGCCGTCATCGGACAATCGCACTTGGCGATCGTTCAGACTCGTGATGCGTTCGACCGGATCGGCGAGTTCGAACCATCCGTCGGGGTAGAGCTGCAGACTCCAATATCGAGCATCGGGAACGTCACTTTCGATGATGAGCGCATCATCGGGGCCAAGATCCCAGAAACAGAACCCGTACCTGGCCGCCGCCAGCCCCTTCTCCTGAGCAAATGAACCATGGAACGAGTTGTCGTCACGCATGGCGCGCTGATCGATCATGTACTGGTTCCAATACGACATCGATCGCTCCACACCGGCGACGGCATCGGCGACCTTCATAGCGAAGTCCGCAGCGGTGACGCGGGGCAGGTGGTCGGGGCCATCAAGACATTCGATCGTGAATGTCGCCGGCTCGTCCTCGGTCCATTCGAAGTAGTACTCGCGGATCGAACACATCACCGCGCCGTCGGGAATCGGTAACCACCCCGGTTCGGTTCCGTCACCTCCGAGGAAGAACTCGAACTCGTCGCCCTTTCCAATCCCGAGATCGGAGCCGTTGTGCTCCGCCAGCGTGCCCCATCGTTCTTGGTGCATGAAACCAGCCCGCATGGCGAGAATGAATTCCTCACATGAGTGCATCCGCCCACGAACGCGATAGCGCTTCGTCGGATCGATGCGGGCATGGCGATAGGCGTTATCCGCATTCGGACCGCCCCATTGGGTGACGAGATCGTTCTGACGCATGAAGAACGGTCGGTCGGCACTCGGATATCCGATCGACCATCCCAGCCAGCACAGCACCTGTTCCGCCAGATGGTCGTACCCTTCGGCCCGGACGGCAGGGTCCGCCGGAAACGGCTCGGACATCAACTTCTCACCGACAACTTCGAGTCGACGGCAGAACGCGCGCCATGCGTCGAGTTCGACTTGTTCGTTCGACATCAGGATCGCCGTCCCTTCATGAGCCGTGAGGTCGACGGCTCGCAGCGCGGATGTTGCTCCGTACGCAGATCCCCGTGATGTTCGAAGAGAAGTCCGATGCGAGCCACAGAACGGTGTTGGCGACCTCTTCAGGTTGACTCAGTCGTTGAAGATCCAGATCGGCCACATGCGCAGTCACGCCACCCGGTTGCGTTTCGAGATAGTCGAGCAAGGGAGCTGTCGCCGTCGGACCGGGGGTCACGGAATTGGCTCGAATCCCATGAGCTCCGTATTCGGTTGCCACGGTTTCCATGAGGTTGATCACTCCGGCCTTCGCCGCGGCGTACCCACCGAGGTTGTAGTTCCCGCCGATTCCTGCGCCCGAGGACATACTGACGATCGACCCACCGCCATTGTCGATCATGTGAGG
>CAZMJK010000005.1:4525-23517 GCA_964566555.1 uncultured Bifidobacterium sp.
ATCGCGGCCTGCGAGCCGCGTTGCGCGCGCGCTGCGAAGAAGACGGAATCGAGCGTGACCGACTGTTGGAAGCGCCAATCCTCATCGCTCAGATCTGCGATCAGACCGGATCGTGAGACGCCGACGTTGTTGTAGAGCACATCGATTCGACCGAAGTTGTCGATCGCTCCCTGTACCCATCCGTCGACGAACTGTCGGCTGCTCATATCGCCGGCCGCGCCGCCGGCGGCGACTCCCCGCTTCGTCAACTCGTCGACGAGCGCGCCACACGCGCTCGGATTCAGATCGTTCAGCCACAATGAAGCGCCATGATCAGCGAAGAGTCGCGCCGTCGCCGCACCGATACCAGCGCCGCACCCACTGATGAGTGCGACTTTCCCCTCAAGCATCTCTGACATGGACCATTAGCATCGCCCACCTACGGGCTCCTGTCACGCAGGACCCTGTCGATCTGGAGGAATCGTGACCGATACCGGCCCCGCCCACACCCTGCCCCAACTCTCCGCGTTCACCGAAGCCACCGAACGGCTCACCGGCCCGGGAGCACCCTTCGAGGTCGTACAGGAAGACGTTCGGGGCGAGAGCATGGGCGTCTTGCGCAATCGAGCGCGCTCGCTGCGAGAGATCCTCGTCAATTCGTTCGAATTCGGTGATCGGGAATCGATGATCTTCAGTGACGGTCGCCGAGTGACGTTCGCCGGATTCGAAGCCGACGTGGCATCCGTCGCGGCATGGCTCCAGCGTGAACACGGCATCGGCCATGGTGATCGTGTCGCCCTGTGCGGCGCGAATTCCTACGGATGGATCGTCTCGTTCTGGGCCTGCCTGTCGATGGGTGCCATCACCGTGGCCATGAACGGTTGGTGGACCGAATCAGAGATGCAGCACGCCATCGACCTCACCGAACCGAAATTGCTCCTCTTCGATGTCAAACGAGCCGAGCGACTGTCAGCTGACGTCACCATTCCGCGATTCGACCTCGACGAGGATCTCGAGATGATGCTGTCCTACGCCCCAGACGCACCCCTTCCGGCCAATCACATCCATGAGGACGACGCCGCCATTCTCATCTTCACCAGCGGCACAACTGG
This sequence comes from uncultured Bifidobacterium sp., assembly GCA_964566555.1. Lineage (GTDB taxonomy): Bacteria > Actinomycetota > Acidimicrobiia > Acidimicrobiales > Acidimicrobilacustridaceae > Acidimicrobilacustris. Next base: position 5,617 of record CAZMJK010000005.1, read on the forward strand.
ACGCCCCAAAGCCGCGGTGCTCTCCCATCGAAGCGTCATCCACTATTCGACGTTGCAGAACTTCATCGGTGCTCGCGGCATGGTCCTCGCCGGTCGGGGTCCATCCGAGGGACCTCCTCCGATCCGACTCGTCGTCTTCCCGCTCTTCCACGTCTCCGGTCTCGGATCGACGGTCAATGGCATGCACACCGGGTCGACCGGGGCGTGGTTCCTCACTCGGTTCGAGGCCGATGAGGTCATCGACTTCATCATCGACAACAAGGTCAACATCATCGGCGGCACCGGAACCCACATTCTTCGCCTTCTCGACAGTCCTCGCTGTGGCGAGATTCCGCCGCAACAGATCATGTCGGTGGGAATGGGTGGGTCTGCCACCACCCCCGAGATCATGCGTCGACTCGCCAATCGTTTCCCGCATCTCGATCACACGATGTCGACCGGTTACGGATCCACAGAGACCGGTTCGCTCGTTTCCTTCGCACCGAACTGGATGCTCGAAGCATCTCCCGAATGCATCGGACCCGCCCTTCCGACCTGCGAGGTCAAGATCATGGATGACAAGGGCAACGAACTCCCCGAGGGCGGTGAAGGAAACATCTGCGTTCGCAGCCCGCTCCTCATGAACGAGTACTGGCGCCATCCGGCCGCCAACGCTGAAGCGTTCTTCCCCGGACGCTGGTTCAACACCGGCGACTTCGGACGCATCGAAGGTCGCTGCATCTACATCGCATCACGCAAGCGCGACCTGATCATTCGCGGTGGCGAGAACATCTACCCGTTCGAGATCGAGAACTGCATCGAAGAGATGCCGGGAGTCATCGAGACCGCCGTGATAGGCGTCGATCACGACATCCTCGGCCAGGAGGTGAAGGCGATCATCGTGATCGCCCCCGACACCGACATCACCGATCTCGACGTCCACGAGCACTGCAAGAAGTCGCTCGCGGTCTACAAGATTCCGGCCTACGTCGAGCTTCGCACCGAACGGCTCCCGCGCAACCCCAGCGGGAAGATCCTCAAGCATGTGCTCGCCGACGGCGGCGAGGCCGGATTCGTCGAGGAGTAGCCCTCGCTGAGCAACAGGCTGTTGTCTGTTGCCAAAATCGTTTTGGTCGACCAAGATTCCCGACATGTCCGGCGTTCTGGGGGGAATCCGGGTCATCGATCTCACCACTGGGATCGCTGGGCCCATGGCGACGATGCTGCTGGCCGACAACGGTGCCGACGTCGTGAAAGTGGAACCTCCTGGCGGGGACCCCACCCGATCGACCGAGTCCGGGGCCCGGGTCTGGGCCCGGGGCAAACGGAGCATCGAACTCGACGTTCACGATCCGACCCAGCGCGACCAACTCTTGCGACTGATCGATCGCGCCGATGTCGTGGTCGAGAACTTCGACCCCGGCGTCGCCGAATCATTCGGGCTCGGCTGGGACGCGATTCGGAAGCGGAATCCGAGAGTGGTGCTGTGTTCCATCACGGCATACGGCCGCCACGTGGCTTTCCGCGATCGCCCGGCGATCGATGCGCTCGTCGCCGCTCGCACGGGCCTGCACTGGGAACAACGGGGTTGGGTCGGCACATCGATCGGTCGGCTCTGCGACCTGCCGGTTGAACTTGCCGACCTCGAGATCCCGCCTGGGTGTTTCGACGGACCCGACCGCGACGGTCCCCTGTATCCACAATCACGCTGGCCCAGTCTCGGCGCCGCTTTCCTCGCCGTGACCGGCATCAGTGCTGCGCTCCGCGCCAGAGAGCACACCGGTCGCGGACAATGGGTCGAAACGTCACTTCTCCAAGGCGTGCTCACGTGCACCGCAGGTGGATGGCAACGACCCGAACGACCCGATGCCGACGGCTATCTCTGTTGGATCTTCGATCCTCGTGGGAGCAAAGGGCACTTCCGATGCGCCGACGGCTCGTGGGTGCAGAACTGGGTTCCGAACCCCTCGTTCGCACTCGGCGTCTCGGAGGGCGACACCCTCAATATCGCCGGCATCAACAAACCCACCGATGACCCCAGTCGAATCGGTCCCGATTACAGCGAACTGGTCGTGCTCGCCCACTATCACCCGCAGATGAAGTCCGCCTACGCGAAGTTCCCGGCGCAGGACTGGATCGACGCCGCCGCTGAGGTCGGCATCCCGATGCAGGGCACGCGACGTCCCGAAGACGCACTCAATGACGAGGCGCTCATCGATGAAGGAATCGTCGTTACCGTGGACGATCCCGAGGTCGGTCCCATTCGCCACGTTGGACTCGTCTACGAGATGACGAAGACTCCGGGAGCGATCGCCGGACCGGCGCCCTTGATCGGCCAACACACCGACGAACTCCTCGCCGAACTCGATCTTCCGTTCGAACCGAAGCGCAGCACTGGTTCGGCCTCGTTGACGAGCCCGCTCGAAGGAATCCTCGTCCTCGACCTCGGTCTTGCCATCGCCGGCCCCTTCAGCACGCAATTGCTGTCGGATCTCGGCGCAACGGTGATCAAGGTCAACACCGTGTACGACATGTTCTGGCACGCCACCCACATCGCGTTCACGGCGAATCGCGGTAAGCAATCGATCGCCCTCAATCTCAAGGACCCTCGGGGTCTGGCCATCCTGCACGAACTCGTGAAACGAGCCGATGTCGTGCAGCACAACATGCGCTATGAGGCCGCCCAACGTTTGGGCATCGACTACGAATCGCTGATCGCGATCAAGCCTGATCTGATCTACTGCCATTCCTCCGGGTTCGACAAGAGTCGGGCCCACCTACCCGGCAACGATCAGACCGGCGCGTGTCTCGCTGGCGTCGAATACGAAGACGGCGGAATGGCCGATGGCGGCAAGCCCATCTGGAGCCTGACCTCCTTCGGCGATACAGGCAACGGATTCCTCGCCGCGACCGCCATCATTCAGGCGATCTATCACCGAGAACGCACCGGCGAAGGACAGTTCCTCTCCACGTCGATCCTTGCGGCCTGTCTTCTCAATACCTCCTACGCGTGGGTCGACGCCCGCACAGGTGAAGGTGTCGAGCGTCCCCGCATCGACCGACTGATGCTGGGCACCGGCCCCCGCGCACGGCTCTACCAGACCGCCACCCAATGGCTGTGCCTCGCCGTTCAGAACGACGACCAGTGGGACGCACTCGCTCGGACACTGCCGATCGACGGTCTCGGAGTGATGGATGATGACCGCGCGAGCGCCGCTCTCGAGGCGATGTTCCTCTCCCGCCCCGCCTCGGAGTGGTTCACTCTCCTGGATGGGGCCGATGTGCCGTGCGAGATCGAGGACGAACAGTTCGCACTCCGTCTGTTCGATGACCCGCAGTTCCGAGAAGCGGGACTCGTGACCACGATGCACCAAGCGCAGGTCGGTCGATTCGATCACTTCGCCCACATGTGGACCTTCTCCGATACGCCCACTCGAATCGCTGGACCACCCCTCATCGTCGGTCACGACACCGTGGAACTCATGACCGAGGTCGGTTTCGATCAGGCCACGATCGATGAACTCCTCGCCGATGGCGTCGTCGTTCAATCGACTCTGCGACAGGAGCGAGCACTATGACGACCGTGAGGCCACCCATCTTCGATTTCGACGATGCCTTCTTCTGGGAGGGCGTCAAGGACCACAGGCTCCTCATCCAACGCTGTGGCGACTGTGCCACTCTGCGCCATCCGCCCACACCGATGTGCGCGAAGTGCGGGTCGACGAACACTCAATCAACGCAAGCCTCCGGCAATGGGACGATTCTCACCTGGATCATCTCCCAACACCCGACCGAACCCGATGCCGAACCTCGGATCGTGATCTTGGTCCAACTCGACGAAGGAACGCGACTGGTGTCCAACCTCATCGACGTCGAGCCATCACACGACCAGGTCCTCAACGACAAACGGGTGGAACTGTGCTTCGTGGACTACGACGGAACGGTCTTACCCCAGTTCCGCTTGGCGGCAACGACCTCATGAGCAGCAGTCGAGCAGTCATCGCCGGTATCGGCCACACCGAGTTCTCCCAGAATTCGGGACGATCAACGCTGCAACTCGCGGCTGAGGCGTCACTGGATGCGATTCGCGATGCTGGCTTCTCCCCCAACGAGATCGACGGGACCGTCACGTTCTCCATGGACACCAACGACGAACTCGCCCTCATCCGAACCATCGGCATTCCGATGTTGCGTTTCTGCGCCCGCACTCGCGGCGGTGGTGGCGGTGCGAGTGCAACGGTGCAGTTGGCTGCCGCTGCAGTCGAGAGTGGCCAGGCCGATGCCGTTCTCATCTATCGAGCGTTCAACGAGCGTTCGGCCCATCGATTCGGCCAGCCCGTGGCGGCCAATCCGGATCCGGCATGGAACTGGGCGGTTCCCTTCAGTCTCGACACTCCCGCCAAGGTCTATTCGCTCACGTTCCAGCGCTACATGTACGAATTCGGCCTCACCAACGAGGATTTCGGGCGCTACACCGTTGTCGCCCGTGACTGGGCATCGACCAATCCGAACGCACAGTTCTTCGAACGGCCGATCACACTGCAGGACCATCAGGACTCTCGTTGGATCGTCGAACCCATCCTTCGAAAGCTCGATTGCTGCCTCGAATCCGATGGCGGAGTCGCACTTCTCGTCACCACTGCGGAACGAGCCGCCGACCACGGGTCGGATGCTGTTCCGATCCTTGCGTCCTCGACGATGCAGCTCGAGGGCGGTCACGAGATGTTCGCCTACTACCACGACGACCTCTGGGAGTACCCCGAAGGTCGTGCACTCGGCGACCAGCTCTACCGACAGGCGGGGATCACCGCCGACGACATCGACTTGGCGATGATCTACGAGAACTTCAGCCCGATCGTGTTCCTCCAACTCGAAGCGTTCGGATTCTGCGGACGCGGCGAAGCGAGCGACTTCGTCAAGGAAGGGCATATCGGCCGAAATGGATCACTCCCCGTGAACACGAACGGCGGTCTCCTGGGTGAGGGCTACATCCACGGCATGAACAACATCGTCGAAGGTGTCCGGCAACTTCGGGGCACCTCACCGAATCAGATCTCCGGTGCCGAGCACGTGCTCGTGAGCGCCGGTCGTAGTGGCCTCATTCTGGGTCGCTGAGCGAAAGGAACCAACGATGACCATCACCGAATCGAACATCGTGTTGAACCGCAACGGAGAGCGGATCATCTCTGCCGACTCCCACGTGGCGATCACGCAGGACCAGGTCAAGGCGCACCTCGATCCGAAGTTCCACGACGACTACGACGGAGCTCAGCAGGCGTTCGCGGCGCGGGTCGCAGCCAACATGAGCTCGGCGAAAGTGAACGCCGACGCCATGAAGCGGAATCCGCACGCCGCGTTCACCCGCCCCGGCTACCACTCGGCCACCGACCGACTCGCCGACATGGACGCCGACGGAGTGGATGTCGAGATCATCTATTCCGAGGTGAGCGCCTTCCGCTACATCGGCGACATGCGACGTGGCGCGGCCGATGCCACCCGCGCCTTCAACGACGTCCTCACCGATTTCGCCTCCGCCGACCCTCGCCGTCTCATCGTGAGCTACCAGATTCCCATCCACGACATCGACGCGGCCATCGCCGAGGTGCAACGAGTCGCAGCATTGGGCGCGAAATCGCTGCAGATCCCGGTCTTCCCCACCGAACTCGGACAGCCCGACTACTTCGACGAACGCTACGACCGACTGTGGGCCGCAGTGAGCGAGACGGGCCTGCCGATGTGTTGCCATATCGGCATCAACACCAATCTCGATGACCTGACCCGACGCGACCCCACCCCACAGAAGGGGGTCATGGTGACGATGACGGCCCTCTCCACTGCCGAAGCGTTCGGGATGTGGATCCTCACAGGCACGCTCGAGCGATTCCCCGACCTCAAGCTCGTCTTCGTCGAACCCGGTATCGGCTGGATCGCCCACTATCTCGACCTGATCGACGACATGGTGGTTCGACAGGGGTACGTCTATGACAACCTGAGCGAACTCCCCAGCTTCTACTTCCGGCGCAACATGTGGACGACCTTCATCGATGAACCAAAGTCGATCGAGCTCCTGCGTCACGAGGTCGGCGTGGACAACATCATGTGGTCGACGGATTTCCCGCACCCGGTCACGAGCTGGCCCGACTCGCAGGATCTCATCGAGCGGGCCTTCGCCAACATCCCCTACGAGGAGAAGCGGAAGATCGTGTGCGACAACGCGGTTGCGGTCTGGAACCTATGACGGCACCAGCCCGCTCACGCCCACCGGGGCCGTTCCTCGATCATTCGACACTCGTCTGCGCCGCCGCCGATCTCGCGGACTCCATCGGCTGGAACGAACTCACGCTGTCCAAGGTGGCCGAGGCGGTCAATCGACATGTGAGTTCGCTCTATTCGCATGTCGAGAGCCTCGACTCACTGCGGGAGGACATCGCGATCCTTGCGGTGAGCGAATTGGCCGATGTGGTGTGGGAGGTCACGGTCGGACGCAGCGGGGCCGATGCCCTGACCGCTCTCGCCGGCGCCGAGCGCGACTTCGCACGGGCCCATCCGGGCCGAATGGCAGCACTGCGCAGCCATCTCGGGAGCACCAACACCGAGTTCGTGACTCAGGCGCGACGCATTGCGCTGCCCATCCGAACCGTGCTCGCCTCCTACGGACTCAGCGAGCAGCAGGTCGCCATCGCCCATCGCGTCTTCAGCGCGACGGTGCGCGGACTCATCGAACCGGGAACGCCAGCGGGAACCAGCGACGACGACATTGCGCTCCGGGCATCGGTGACGCTGTTCGTGACCGCACTCGAGAGCGGAGCGTGGCCGTCGGTCTGAACGTTCTCAGGACGGCGTTCCCGAAGCGTTCGAACTCGTGGTTCCGTTCGGGAGCGCTTGGGCTTGGCTGAGCAAGTTCTGGGCTTCGCGCACCTTCGACTGATAGCCGGCCAGATCGCCATTGCGCAGAGCGGTATCGGCATCGGTGAGGGCGCGTGCCGCCTGATCGATCAATTGATCCTTCGTCGCGTTACCGGTCGAGGGGACCGTGGTCGTCGTCGTGGTCGGGGCCGGCGTTGTGCCGTTGTCGATCACCGTTCCCGAGCCCGAACCCTGTGGTTCACCCACCGATTCGAACGTCTGAGGATCAGCGCCGGGGAAAAGGGTCTGAAGTGCCTCGCGCAGCGTGGGCTTCATCACGACCTGCCCGCCGAACACCGCGATCACCTGCTTGAGCTCGGGAATCTGGGTGTTGTTGTCGGAGGATACGAAGAGCGGGCGCACATAGATGATCGAGTTGTTCACCGGTGTCAACATCAGACTGCCGAACTGCGTCCGAGACCCCTGTTGGTTGAGCAGCGTCGTGTACTTGCTGACTTCGGGGTCAGAAAGGATGTTGGCGTTGACGATCGATGGGCCGTCGATGTTGAACCCCGAGGGCATTTCGTAGACCGTCAACTTGCCGTACTGCGCCGGATCACTGTTGGCGACCATGAACGAGGTCAGCGTCTTCTTGGAGTCGTCCTCCGAGAAGGGAACGAACGGGCGCAACATCACGAACGATTCGGTCGACTGACCAGGAAGACGCAGGAGTGAGTACACCGGGCTGATGCGGGCCTCTCGGGCTCTCAGCACGGTGGTGCCATTGGCGGCCTGACTCGCGGTCACCACCGGAGCGGCGCCATTGATGGTCGAGCCCGGGTCCTGGGCCACCGACCAACTCGAGGACTTCTCGTAGAACGCCTTGGGGTCACTGATGTGGTAGCGGCCGAACACGTTCGTCTGCACCCGGAAGAGATCCTCCGGGTACCGCCAGTGCGCCTTGAGATTGGCCGGCATCTCGTCGACCCCGGCGAAGAGCGCGGGGAAGGCCTTTGCATACGCCGAGACGATCGGATCAGACGGATCGACCACGTACAGGGTCATAGGTGTCGACCACCGCCTTCACCGAATTGCGGATGTAGTTGAACCGCTTCCCGCCCAGCGCACTCCCAGCGGGGAGGCCGCTCACATCAGCTCGCTGGGCATTGGGGTAGCGATCGGTCGTGGTGTACCCGTCGAAGATGTAGACGATGCGACCGTCTTGGATCACCGGGTAGGGATCGGCATCGAAATTCATGAACGGCGCAACCGCTTCGATCCGGTCGCGCACATCGCGCTGGTACACGATGCGCGAATCGGAATTGAGGAAGTTCGAAACCACGAGGTTCCAGTCGGAGAATCGAAGTCCGTAGGCCGCCTTCTTGATGAACGAATCCAACTTCACGCCGCCCGAACCCGAGTAGGTGGTGAACTTGGTCTGACCATCGGTTTCGATGAAGTCGATCTCTTCTCGTGACGCGTTCGTGATGGCATAGCCGGAGACGTTCTCTCCGTAGTACAGCTGCGGCGTGCTGATGTCTGTCGAAATCCGCTGGGAATCGACGATCTGGGGCACATTGCGAATGAGGAAATCTGGACGGCCCTGCGTCGTTGTGGCATTTGCGGGGGCAAGGGCCACGCCGTACCCGTGGGTGTAGGCGAGGTGTTGACCTTCCCAAGAACTCTGCGGGATCTGCCCGACATTGAGATCTCGCGTACCCAGAATCACCTGGGTGTTCGCCACCTCGCCGCTGGGTGTGCGAATGGGATAGCGATCGACATCGAGTTCGTTGAATCGCAACTGTGCGTACTGGCTCTGAAGGCGCTGATAGGTGGGAGTGACGATCGTCGGATCGAGAAGGCGAATGTTCCGGATCGTTCCCGGGTTCTCATTCACGTTCTGTGTCGCAACCGCTTTGTCCTGGTTGTAGATGAACGGCTGGGTCTCGACATTGCTCAAACCCAACGCCGAGCGCGTCGCGGTGATGTTGTGCTCTATGTACGGAGTTTCGCGATTGGATTCCTCGGGTTCGACCACGAAGCGCTGAATGAACGCGGGATAGCCCACACCGGCGATCACCGCCACCAACGCCCACAGGCCGACGGCTACCACGGGAAGCGTCCATCCGCGTCGCCAGATGTTGACGATGAACAGACCGAACGACAGCAATGCGATGAACAGCAACAGGTAGATCGCCGGAAGTTGCGCCTTCACATCGGTGTATGTCGCACCATCGACCGTGCCCCGAGTCGAGTAGGTGAGCGCATACCGCTGAAGCCAGTAATCGGCGGCCTTGACCAATGCGAGGAGGCCGAGCAGAACCGAGAGGTGGGCCTTCACCTGTGGAGTGACGCGCGGCCCCGGCGTCTGAAAGCGAATGCCACCGTTCAAATAGTGCGCCACCAACGTTGCGATGAGGATGATCACCCCGGACGCGAACAGCCAATTCACGACCGACGTGTAGAACGGCAATTTGAAGACGTAGAAGCCGACGTCGGTGTTGAACGTCTGATCATTGACGCCGAAACTGCCTCCGTTTCGGAACAGCAGCCACTGGTTCCAGTCGCCCGACATCCCGAGTCCAGCGATGAGACCGAGCACGAGCGAAACGACCACACGAACCGTCTTGGTTCGACGACCGATCGTGGCGTGATAGCGATCGAGGAGGTCATCCTCCGGACCCGACTGCCGAACCTCGGGACCGATGCGATCGGCGATCACGAGATTGACGAGCATCATCACGAAGAACGCAACGGTGAAGATGGCGCCCAGAGCGATCTTGGCCCCGAGGATGCCGGAGAACACCGAGCCCAAGCCCAACGAATCGAACCACAGCCAATCGGTCCAGAACCCGGCGAGGCCGCGCAGTGACATGAAGAGCGCGAACACCACCGCCACGAACACGATGAGCGCGATGCGGCCGCGTGAGAGTCGTCGACGCTGTGGCATTTCGGTGGGGGGACGCATGAATCCCCAGCCTACGGGGGTTCAGCGATCGTTCTGACGTCGGGTCCGCCCCGAGGTCAGGACACGGGCAGGACGGCGCAGTGGCAGCCCGGATGCAGCGGGGGTGCCTTGTGGCCAGTGGGGAACTCCTGGCCTCGCTCGATCGGCCCACCGAGGGCGTTGTCCTCGCAATCGGGCGAGGCCGCGTCGCCCATGGCCACAACCCAACGGATCTGCGCCGATTTGGGCAATCGATCGAGGATCCCGCGGTTGCAGGCTGTCAGCACCGTGAACGACACGGCGTCATCGACTCGCTGACCTTTCCACTCCCGGAAGGTGGAACGGATGCGCTGGGCCAGGTCCTCCCGATCGCCAGCGGATTCCGACACCGCCCGCTCGAGACGATCCCGCAACGGGCCCACGATCGCCGACGCGAGATCGGCGGCGAGATCGCCCACCGATGCGCGAGAACTGCTGCGACCCTTCACCGGAGCGATCGAGGCGCCTGCTTCGGCCGCATCGGCCAACGCGGGAAGCGCAATGTCCTCGTACCGCTCGAGTTGGGATTCAGGAGTGGGCAGGAACGCAATGGCCGTGAGATTGCCCTTGATCGATCGAAGCGTCGACAGCAACTCGTTCTGCTCGTCGGACAGTTCTCGCTTGATGCGGCGGGCGAGCGAACTCTCGATCGAGGCGACTGCATCATTGCGTTGTGCGATGAAGGCCTGATCAGCGTCAGTGTCGACTGCATCGCCCACCGCCACCGACGAATCGGCGGCGACCTCGGGTTGTTCCGACTCGACCACTTCAGCGGTCACGGGAGTGTCGTCGACGAGCGCGTTCTCGTCCTCACCTTCCTGACGAAGTCGAGCGAAGACATCGGCGGCTTTCCCGCTCGAGGTACGAACGACACGGACCGACGACGAGTGTCGACCCTCACGCGGTTCAGGGGCCGATTCACCAGTGTCGACGCCATCGGTGGTGGGCGGCTCGGAGTCCGCCTCCTCGACGGGCGGAACCACCGTGAGTTTGGGGGTGGCCGGCTTGGGTTCGGCCGGGGTCTCGACATTGCGAGCCTGGGGCGCTGCGCTCGGATCGATCGTCGGCTCGCCGAGTTCCTCAGCGGTGACGATGGGGGTGATCGTTGCGTTCAATTCCTCGTCGGCACTCTGCAGTGACGCCACCTCGGCGGCGAGACGCGCCTCTGGGAGGGCGACGTGAAGTTCCTCGGTGGCAACGGCCAACGTTTCGCGCACCACGTCATAGGCCGCCGACAATCGATCACGACCGGCCTGCAACTGTTCGATCTGTTGACGAAGACCCTGTCGGCGACGGGAGAGATCATCGAGCATCCGTTGGCGCACCTGTTGCGCCTCGACGACCATCTCGCGACCTTCCTGCTTGCTCGCTTCGATGATGGCCGCGGCTTCGGCTTCCGCGCTCGCTCGCTGGCGTTCGCTCTGTTCGCGAATGAGTGCCGCTTCCTGCTCGGCTTCTTGCGTGCGTCGGGCAACGAGCGTCTCGGCATCCTCACGCAGACGCACCGCCTCTTCACGCGCCTCGCGAAGAAGGCGGGCGACGTTCTCCTCGGCCTTCGCCCGGATCTCGGCGGCGGCCGATTGCGCGGCATCGAGGACACGAGTGGTCTCCTCACCGAGGAGTTTGGTGAGGTTGGACGGATCGATCGGGTCGTGCTCGGCGTTCTGTCGACGTGTCTGTTCGATCTGCCGTTCGAGCTCGGCGACCCGCTGTTGCGCCGATTTGAGTTGGTTGGAGATCTGCAACAGATACCGCTGAACCTCGACGGGATCGACCCCCCGTTTCACGGTCGCGAAGGTCTTTTCGAGGATGCGGTCGGGATCGATCGGCCCGGACGAGTCGGTTGCCATCGCCGTCAAGGGTACCGACGGCGGCGGCCGATTCCGGTGATACCGACCGGGCGCCGATCGTCGCGGCCGGCGACTCAGTTGGCCGGACTCGACGCTCCCACCGGCGGCAGGACGGCGTTTCCGCCACCCACGGCGGTGAGGAGTTCCAACGCTTGATCGAGCGATTCCACGGGTTCCACACGCATATCGCCCGCGTAGCGACGCGCCTCCTCGATCTCGCTCGCGGGAACGAACATGAGGTCCACACCGGCTCTGCGCGATGCCATCACCTTCTGATGCACGCCGCCGATCGGACCAACCGTCCCGTCGAGCGACATCGTCCCTGTCGAGGAGATGCGGAGACCGCCGGTGAGACTTCCGGGAGTCATCACATCGAGGATTCCGAGAGTGAACGCCAGCCCGGCCGACGGTCCGCCCACTCGACCAGAGTCGATGGTGATCTGCACCGGGAAGTTGAACGACAGATCGCGGGTGAACGTCGAAACGCCGAGATACCCCTTCGACGGCGCCCCTTCACGGGCCCCGAGCACCACCTGCGTCTCGCGCGCCGGTCGCGCTCCTGAGATCGTCACATCGAAGGGTTCGACACTCAGCGTCAGCGTCGAACCCGGTGCACTGTTGCCAACAACATCGATGAGCTGCTGACTGAAGGAGATCGGCTGACCATTGATCCCCGTGATGACATCACCGGGTACGAGCGCCTCGGAGGAGGGGCCGCCTTCGACCACCGATGCGACCACCGCTCCGGTGCCACGCGATTCGATCGTGTAGCCGAGACGCTTGAGCGCTTGGTACTGCGCGGCATCCTTCGAATCGGCCATCAACCGAACGTTGAGTTCACGATTCTCGTCCGCCGTTTGCTTGCCGAGGATCTTCTCCTCTGGCGTGACGTCGAGATCCGGGTTCACCCAGGCGGCGAGGAGTTCCACCGGGGTTGCCTTGCGCAACGACACCGTCAGGAAATCGACGGCGCCCGAATTCTCGAACGTTTCGGCCCCCGCCACCGAGATCAACTCCTCGGTGGGTCGGGAGGTGCCCGGGGAAAGGATGTAGTACGGGAGCGGAATGAGCAGTCCCAGGGCCACGATGAGGACCGCGAGGACGATCGATCCCCCGAGGAGTCTGCGGCGGGTTCGACTCATTCCCGGTCGCGGATCCGACGACGTCGACCCCGGCGATTCGACCGAATCGCGATGCGCTTCGTTGTTCTCGATCACGGGACTCCCGAACCGTCAGCGGCAGAGGCGCCGCGGACCGACTCCACGGACACTTCAGCCTGCCACGCCCAAAACCGGAAGTCGGCGCGCTGGGCGGGCGGGTGCGAGGATGGAGGGAGTGAACGCGAAGAACGACTGGCGGCCGGTCTACGGCAAGGACATCGGTCCGACCACCTCCGATCGCATCCGATCCGGAGTTGGTCTCGGTGTCGTGCTGGTGATTCTCGGCATCGCCCTCGCCGCCGGCCTGGTTCTTGCGGTGGTCGCCGCACTCGGACTCGTCGGCGCAGCCGCCGGCTGATCATGGCCGAGTACCAACCCAACGAAACGATCGCTCGTCGTCGTGATGCGGCGATCGCAGGACATCTCGGGAACGTCGAAGACGCAAGGACATACCTCACCGACGACGATCCGAAGGTCAGGGCGACCGCGTTGGGCGCGCTCAATCGCTGCGGTGCGCTTTCCAAACCCGAGTTGTTGGACGCGTTCGTTGACGTCGACCCGATCGTGCGCCGGCGGGCGTGTACCGAGGCGACCATCTGGGACGGTCGAGTCGGCGAACCGATCGACCCCGAGGTTGCCGATGCGCTCGCGCGACTCCTCGACGACCCCGATGATTCGATCGTCGAGATCGCCGCATGGGCCTGCGGTGAACGACCTCCTGCCGCTCGGGAAACCGTGGCCCGATTGAGCGAGATCGCGACGGCCCACCCCGACGCACTCTGCCGGGAATCGGCCGTCGCCGCGCTGGGAGCGCTCGAGGACGAGGCCGGACTTCCTGCCATCCTCCAGGCGACGACGGACAAGGCGACCGTGCGTCGGCGAGCGATCATCGCACTCGCCCCCTTCGACGGCCCCGAGGTCGAGGCCGCATTCCAACGTGCCCTCGAGGATCGGGATTGGCAGGTCCGGCAAGCCGCCGAAGACCTCAATCCATGAACATGACCTTGAGGGCGTCGAACGATTCGACGCAGTGGCCCGCTCCGAGCACCACCGATTCGAGCGGTGCTTCGACGAGGTTCACAGGGACTTCGGTCTCCGATTCGATTCGCAGATCGAGTCCCCGCAGCATCCCGCCACCGCCGACGAGATAGATCCCCTGCTCGATGAGGTCCTGCGCGAGTTCCGGAGGGGCTTGACCGAGACAGGCGATGACGGCATCGACCATCGCCGACACGGGCTCATCGATGGCCTCGCGGACCTCCTCGGCGGTGAGGACGACGGTCTTCGGAAGACCACTCATCAGTTCCCGGCCCCGCACCTCCGCCGCGTACTCGTTCTCAGTCGGCCAGGCCGATCCGATGGTCACCTTGATCTCTTCAGCGGTCCGCTCGCCAACGGCGATGCCGTACTCGCGACGGATATAGGTCTGGATGGCAGCGTCGATATCGAAACTGCCGACACGCACCGCCTCGAGGGCAACGACACCGCCGAGGGAGATCAGCGCGACCTCGGAAGTCCCTCCGCCGATATCGATGACCATGTTGCCCAGCGGTTCGTTGATCGGCAGTCCCGAACCGATCGCCGCGGCCATGGGCTGTTCGATCAAGTGTGCTTCTGCGGCACCGGCCCGGCGAGCTGCTTCGGTGACGGCACGCTGTTCGACGGCGGTGATCGCCGAGGGAACACAGATCACGACGCGAGGCCGATTGAAGCGATTCACACCAACGCGTTGCAGGAGCAAGCGAATCATCCGCTGGGTGACTTCGAAATCGGTGATCGCCCCTTTGCGCAGCGGTCGCACCGCGACGATGTAGCTCGGGGTTCGCCCGATCATCTGCCATGCCTCATGCCCCATCGCCAGCACGTCCTGCGTGCGGCTGTTGAGCGCGATCACCGACGGTTCATTGAGGACGATGCCCTCCCCACGCACGTAGACGAGGGTGTTGGCGGTGCCGAGATCGATCGCGATGTCGCGCGCCATGTCAACGACCGCCCAGACGGCGCTTCTCGGCCTCCTGCACACCGCGCACTGGACGCGGTGGTGATGACGGAACCGGAGGCGTGCTAAGCGCTTCCATCTCGCGCTGGAAGTCATCGACGCTCGCCATGAAGTGCGTGGGCTTGCGGTGGCGCACCCAAACGATCAGCGAACCGACGAGGCTGACACCAACGGCGATGAGGAGGAACCCGACACCGCTACTCATGCCAGCACTCCGTGATCGTCGGACTCGACCGAGACGGAGTCGGCAGTGATGTGCTGCGCCGATCGGGCCCACTGGGAACCACCATCGAAGAATTCCTTCTTCCAGATCGGAACGGACTCCTTCAACCGATCGATGGCGAATTCACACGCGTCGAACGCCGACCCTCGGTGTGGGGTCGACACCGCGACCAGAACGGAGGACTCACTGAGCCGCACACGGCCTTCGCGGTGCCAGAGCACGATGCGGCCGATCTCCGGCCAGCGAGCACGAGCCTCGTCGGCCACGCCCTGCAGTCGAGCCTCGACCTGTTCGGCCCATGCCTCGTAATCGATGTGGGTCACACCCGAGGCGCCCTCGGCGTGATCGCGCACCAAACCACTGAAGACCACGACAGCTCCGCACTGAGGGAGCGCTACCCAATCGGTGGCATCTCCAACATCGAGCGATCGCTCGGTCAGCGCGACCCAGTCATCGGTCGAGGGCGGTTGAAGAGTCACGGTGGTCCATCGTAGTGGGGGCCGCGGCCAACTCTGTGGGGGCCACCACTACATTCGCCGCCATGCCGTTCCCTGATGAACCGGATGACGATGCCGGATTCATCCCTCCGCTCCCTCAGGATGACCGTCTGTGGCGCCATCCCTCCGAGATGGCCGGGCCCCGCGCCGCCCCGACACCGGTGCCTCGGCGGCGCTCGAGCCACGCCGGCCTCATCGCGTTCCTCCTCATCGGGGCCGTGAGCGCCACGATGGTGCTTGCGGCACTCGGAGCGCTCGGCAACGACAGCACATCGACCACCACCGAACTCGCCGTGGGCCCCGCCGCTGGTTCGCTCCCGACCGAGATCGTCCAATCACTCGGACCCGCAATCGTTCAGATCACCGTCGACGGCCCATCCCAATCTCGGGTCGTGACCGGACTCATGGTTCGCTCCGATGGCCATGTCATCACCGCCGCCGATCCGTTGCGAGACGCTCGCTCGTTGACGGTCACGCTCCAGGACGGACGGTCCTTCAACGCCATCCTCGTCGGCATGGATGCCGCAGACGATCTCGCAGTCATCGACATCGAGGCCTCGGGTCTGTCGACCCCCAAACTCGGTGATGCGAGGAGCGTGGACCAAGGCGAGACGGTCTTCGTGATCGGTCGCACCGGGAACGACCGGAAATCGTGGGTCGCTTCAGCGAGGCTGCAATCGACTGACGTTCAATTGGTCACCAACGACGGAACTGCGATGCACGGAATGATCGGTTCCACGCTCGACACGGTTCCTCCCACTCCATCTGCGGTGCTGTGCACGTCGACGGGGAACGTGATCGGCATCCTCACGTCACGAGCATCCACGAGTGGGCGAAACGCGGCGCTGACATCGGCTCCTTCGACGCTCGCCCTCCCCCAGGACGTCAATGCCTTCGCGCATTCGATGGAGTGGACGACGCACGTTGCCGACGACCTCATCGAATACGGACGGGTGCGGTGGTCGCCGACGGTCCCGCCCAACGAGCGGGGATCCGTGAGGGCGACATCATCACCGCCGTGAATGATCGAACCATCTCGACCAGCGCGGACCTCTTGGTCAGCCTGCGTTCGTTCTCCGCCAACGACGTGGTCGTGTTGACGGTTCAGCGCGGCGACCAGCAGCTGCGGATTTCCGCCACACTCAGTGATCGGACCTGAGTCGGCGTCGGACGAACAGTGCGACCGACGCAACGACGCCGATCATGACTGCCGCTGCGCCACCGAGTGCGATCTGCTGTCGATGACGCGGCGTCAAGCGCGCCCAGAGACCGCCGCTGTCGGCATCGACGTAGGCCTCCTCGTTCGAGAAGGTGGGCACCCAGCCGAGGGAGCGGAGACGCGTGCTGTCAACCACCCACGGACCCGATGCGGCGAGAAGCGAATCCGGGTCCGAAGGAGCCACACCGAAGTACTTCCCGATCTGCGCTGCGAGATAGGCGAACGGTTTGTACATGCGCACTCTCGCGGTGGGACCTTTCAGCGCACGAACCTGATCGACGCTGAGCCACCCGTCGGGTGCGACATTGACCGGCCCATCGAACCGGGCCCGACACACCTCAACCATCGCCGTTGTCAGATCGTCGAGGTGGACGAATTGAACTGGAGCAACCACTCCACTCACTTGCAGACCTGCAGTCGCCCACGGTGAGCGCGCCAGCCACTCTTCGTTCTCGGGGCCGACAACGATGCACGGCCTGACGACCGCACACGTCGCACCACGGGAACGAGACCACGTTCGACACAATCGCTCGAGTTCGGCGCGCTTGACCGCCGCCTCGATCGACGGATTCGGTCGAACAGGAGCGAATTCAGTCAGCGGGAGTGGATTCTCGGCGCGAGCGCCGTAGACGAGTGCCGACGACAGCACCACCACCGTGTTCACTGCCCCCACTCGGGTGAGCGACGCGAGGAACGCGCGCGTCGCGACCACATCGACATCCGATCCACCCGTTCCATCGATCTCGAGTCCAGAACGGGGCCCCGCGAGGAGCACTCGGGTTGCGCCGGCGATCATCGGAGTGAGACGCGAATCGTCGAGCGCGAACGGCGCCAACAGCAGTTCCGGACCGTCGGACGGTGTTGCGATGCTGTGCGTGCTCGGATGAGCCCCGACCGCAACCACGCGTTCGACTCCCGGCTCTGCGAGCGCGGCGGCGACGACTCGTCTTCCGATCGGCAGATTGGCCCCGGTGACCACGACGATGTCTCCCACACCGCAATCTTGGCGCGTCCTGCGGGATGGTGGTCCAGCGACGACCGAGGCACGATTACCGAGGATGGGGCCTAGCCTGAGCCCGTGGACGATCTTCCCCCCGACCCGTTCGAAGACGACGAGCCCGCCGCTCGCCCCACCCCCGGCG